>NZ_PYHV01000011.1:0-114726 GCF_004766475.1 Pseudoalteromonas sp. KS88 | reverse complement strand
ACCTCGCGCCGCGATTAAATCACCCCTAGATTGAACAAATTTCAATCCACAAAGGTCAACACGCCCTAGTGAATGCACATTCATTTACAAATTTTATTTTGAATAAATTATAAGCATAAAAAAACCAGCACAAGCTGGTTTTTTTTCACTAAGAAAAAATTAATTACGTGGTAATTGAATTTTCTTCTCTTCGCTTTGACGGTATAACACAATTGTATGGCCGATAGTTTGCAGTTTTTCTGCACCGGTTTCACGTACAATTGCTTCAAAAATCAATGCTTTAGTTTCGCGGTCATCAGTTGGTACTTTAACTTTAATGAGTTCGTGAATTTCTAAAGCGCTTTGAATTTCCACTACTACACCTTCTGTAAGGCCGTTTGAACCGAGAAGTACAACGGGCTTAAGAGAATGTGCTTGACCTTTTAAAAACTGCTTTTGTTTGTTCGATAATTTCATGTTATTACAAATTTTGCTGAATATGGCTTGAATTAAGGGTATTCTAACGCCATCTAGAGAATATTACTAATTAGTTGCGTGTTAATTTATGACAAATAAAAAACATTCAGCCAGTTCACAGCGATGGTTGAAGGAACATTTTGATGATCCTTACGTTCACGAAGCTCAAAAGAAAGGTTGGCGCTCTCGTGCGATTTTTAAACTTGATGAAATTCAAAATAAAGATAAATTACTACGCCCAGCAATGACCGTAGTTGATTTAGGTGCCGCACCGGGTAGTTGGTCACAATATTTAGCAGATAAAGTGGGTACTAAAGGCCAAGTCGTTGCGTGTGATATATTACCTATGGACTCTCTTGCAGGCGTCGATTTTTTACAAGGAGATTTTCGAGAGGAAGCAGTCCTTGATGCGTTATTAAATCGTATTGGTGGCAAAAATGTAGATGTAGTACTTTCTGATATGGCACCGAACATGAGTGGTAATAGCTCAGTTGACCAGGCAGGAAGCATGTATCTCGTAGAGCTTGCACTGGATATGTGTCATCAAGTACTTAAGAAAAACGGTGCGTTTATTGTTAAAGTTTTCCAAGGTGAAGGGTTTGATCAATATTTGCAAGATGTACGTAATAGTTTTAAAACAGTGAAGATACGCAAACCCGACGCCTCACGTGCTCGATCTCGCGAAGTATATATAGTAGCGACAGGTTACAAACTGTAGTACAGTTGTCTGGCGTTAAGTTGAATTTAAATTAATTGGATACAAGAGGTTAACACCTTGAGCGATATGGCGAAAAATCTAATACTCTGGCTGGTTATAGCTGTTGTGCTAATGTCAGTATTTCAGAGCTTTAATGGTGGCGATCAAATAGATCGTCAAACTAGTTACACTCAATTTGTTAAAGATGCTAGAAATGGTTCTTTACAAGAAGTGGCAATCGAAAGTACCAGTGGCACAATCACCGGCACTAAAACTAATGGTGAGCGCTTCCAAACCATTATGCCTATTTATGACAAAGACATTTTAAATGACTTATTAAAAAGTGATGTGAATGTTAAAGGTGTTAAGCCGGAAGAGCAGTCTTTCTTAGCAAGCATCTTAATTTCTTGGTTCCCGATGTTACTGCTAATTGGTGTGTGGATATTCTTCATGCGTCAAATGCAAGGCGGTGGCGGTAAAGGCGCAATGTCGTTTGGCAAGAGCAAAGCACGCTTGATGAGCGAAGATCAAGTTAAAACAACATTCGCTGATGTTGCCGGATGTGATGAAGCGAAAGATGATGTAACCGAGCTGGTGGATTTCTTACGTGATCCGTCTAAGTTTCAAAAGTTAGGCGGCAGTATCCCTAAGGGTGTACTCATGGTCGGCCCTCCAGGAACGGGTAAAACATTGCTCGCTAAAGCGGTTGCCGGTGAAGCAAAAGTTCCGTTCTTTACAATTTCAGGTTCTGACTTTGTAGAAATGTTTGTTGGTGTTGGTGCATCGCGTGTTCGTGACATGTTTGAACAAGCTAAAAAAGCGGCGCCATGTATCATTTTCATTGATGAGATTGACGCTGTTGGTCGTAAGCGTGGTGCAGGAATGGGCGGCGGTCACGACGAGCGTGAGCAAACCCTAAACCAAATGCTAGTAGAAATGGATGGCTTTGAAGGTAATGAAGGTATTATCGTTATTGCTGCTACTAACCGTCCAGACGTACTTGATCCAGCATTACTTCGCCCAGGTCGTTTTGACCGTCAGGTTGTTGTTGGTTTACCTGATATCCGTGGCCGTGAACAAATCTTAAAAGTTCACATGCGTAAAGTGCCTTTAGGCGACAACGTTGAAGCGGCTGTTATTGCCCGCGGGACGCCAGGTTTCTCAGGTGCTGATTTAGCAAACTTAGTAAATGAAGCTGCTTTATACGCTGCCCGTGGTAACAAACGTGTAGTAAGCATGGCCGAATTTGATGCCGCAAAAGATAAAATCATGATGGGCGCAGAGCGCAAGACCATGGTGATGAGCGAGCAAGAAAAAGAGATGACTGCTTATCACGAAGCGGGTCACGCAATTGTTGGTCGTTTAGTGCCAGAACACGATCCTGTTTATAAAGTATCTATTATTCCTCGTGGCCGTGCCCTTGGTGTAACTATGTACTTACCAGAGCAAGACCGTGTTAGCCATTCTAAAGAATTGCTCGAATCAATGATTTCAAGTTTGTATGGCGGACGTATTGCTGAAGCACTTATTTACGGTGAAGATAAAGTAACTACTGGTGCAAGTAACGATATTGAACGGGCAACTGATATTGCGCGTAAAATGGTAACGCAGTGGGGCTTGAGTGAAAAGCTAGGGCCGTTATTATATTCTGAAGATCAGAATGAAATGTACATGGGTGGCGGCGGTGGCCGTGCTATGAGCATGTCGGATGAAACTGCAAAAGTAATTGATACTGAAGTACGTTTGTTTTCTGATAGAAACTATCAACGCGCTGAAGATATTCTTAAAGAGAATATTGATATCTTACATTCGATGAAAGATGCATTAATGAAATATGAAACAATTGATGCAAAACAAATCGATGACTTAATGGCACGTCAACCAGTTCGCGAGCCTCGCGATGCGCATGACAGACGTGATACAGAAGATAAAAAGCCAGAGCCAGCTCAAGTAAAAGCTGAACCTGAGAATAAAGATCAAGAATCATCGCAAAAAGATGAAACAAACCTTGATGACAAAGCTGAATAATAGTTAAAATAGCTTACCTAAAAACCCCGGGCCACCGGGGTTTTTTGTATCAAAAAGAAAATAATCAATGCAATGGATGTATTGAAGGTGAAAAATGACCACAGTTAATTTACCTCGGGGTCGTAAGTTGCACCTCGACACCCCAATCATTATGGGGATCTTAAATGTTACACCTGACTCCTTTTCAGATGGTGGTTCATACTACCAAACAGACAGCGCTGTCATTCAAGCTCAAACACTCCTTAATGATGGTGCTACCATAATAGACATTGGTGGTGAGTCGACCCGTCCGGGTGCACCTGATGTCACGCTTGAAGAAGAGTTAAACCGTGTAATCCCCGCAATAAACGCAATTAGAGCCCACTCAGAACCAACGGTTAGTGACTGTATAATTTCAATTGATACCAGTAAAAGTGAAGTTATGCGCCAAGCATTACATGCAGGGGCTGATATTATAAATGATGTGCGGGCTTTACAAGAGCCTGATGCGCTTAGCGTAGCTGCCGAGTTTGCAGATGTAGCGATTTGCTTGATGCATATGCAAGGGCAGCCTCGTACTATGCAAAGTAATCCGCAATACAATGATTTATTTGCGGATATCAATCATTTTTTTAAGCAGCGCATTGATGCATGTAAAACAGCGGGTATTAAGCCACAGCAACTTATCCTAGATCCAGGTTTTGGTTTTGGTAAAAGCCTGGCTCACAACTACGAACTATTAAAACGATTTGATGAATTTAATCATTTGGGTTTACCTGTATTAGCTGGCCTATCTCGTAAATCAATGATTGGTAATTTGTTAAATAGAAATACTGATGAACGGCTTGCTGGAAGTTTGGCAGGCGCACTGATCGCGGCGCAAAATGGCGCAAAAATTATCCGTGTACATGATGTAAAAGAAACTGCAGATGTGCTTGCTGTATGGCAAGCTTGCGAACAAGGACTATCTAATGAGTAATAGAAAATATTTTGGAACAGACGGTGTAAGAGGCATGGTTGGAGAATACCCGATCACCCCTGAATTTGCACTAAAACTAGGCTGGGCTGCAGGACGTGTACTGTCAGCAAAAGGCACAAAAAAAGTCATTATTGGTAAAGATACGCGTATTTCGGGCTATATGCTTGAGACATCGCTCGAAGCAGGCTTGATTGCGGCAGGTATCGATGTGGTTTTACTAGGGCCTATGCCAACACCGGCTGTTGCCTATCTAGCGCAAACATTTCGCGCTGAAGCGGGTATTGTAATTAGTGCTTCTCACAACCCATACCACGATAACGGTATCAAGTTTTTCTGTGGGCGAGGCTTAAAATTAGGTGACGATGTTGAACTTCAAATAGAAGCAATGCTTGATGAGCCTATGACATGTGTTGCATCAGACAAGTTAGGTAAAGCCAAGCGTTTAGAAAGTGCTGATGGACGTTACATTGAGTTTTGCAAAAGTCAGTTCCCACAAGGATTATCTCTTGAGGGCTTAAAAATTGTTCTAGATTGTGCCAATGGCGCAACATACCATATCGCCCCTTCAGTTATGCGCGAGTTAGGTGCTGATATTATTTGCCATGCGTGTGAACCAAATGGTGTAAATATCAATTTAGAGTGTGGTGCAACACATGTTGATGCGCTCAAACGTAAAGTCCTAGAGCATAATGCCGATGTAGGTATAGCCTACGATGGAGATGGTGACCGTGTCATGATGGTTGACCACAATGGACGTGTTTTTGATGGTGATGACATTGTATATATTATTGCATGCCAGGCAGCGCAAGACGATATGCTCGGTGGCGGGGTTGTTGGTACTGTGATGTCAAACATGGGCCTTGAAAATGCATTAAAAGCCAAAGGCATTGATTTTGAAAGAAGTAAAGTTGGCGACCGCTATGTAATGGAATTACTACAGAAAAAAGGTTGGAAAATCGGTGGCGAAAGTTCTGGCCATGTACTTAATCTAGATCTTATTAGTACGGGCGATGGTATTATTTCAAGCCTGCAAGTACTTGCTGCCATGGTTGCGCAAAACCGCACTTTAAAAGATTTAGGTGCAGGGTTTACTAAGTACCCAATGAAAATGATCAATGTACGCTACAAAGCAGGCACTGATCCAACGCAAGCACCAGAAGTTATCGCTGCAGTTACTGAGGTTGAGGCTAAATTAGCAGACAAAGGCCGTGTATTATTGCGTAAATCAGGTACTGAACCTGTGGTTCGCGTTATGGTTGAAGCTGAAGAAGAGAAAATGGTGCTTGATAGTGCTCGTAAAATAGCGGATGTTGTCGAATCTATGAGCAAACAAACTGATTAAGAACAATAACCTCTTGTAACTTTGGGCGAGTCGAGTTACTATCTCGCCCGCTTTCTAATCTGGAGTGGAAAAATGGCATTACGCAAGCCGATGGTAGCTGGAAACTGGAAAATGAACGGTTCTTTAGAACTTGTTGAACAGTTATCTAGTGCAATCAAAAACGTAGAATCAACCGATTTAGATGTTGTAATATTTCCACCTTACCCGTTGATCTCACAGCTAGTAGCAAGTGGTATAGCAACAGGTTCGCAAACAGTTTCTGAAAATCAACCAGGTGCATTTACCGGTGAAGTTGATGCTCAGTTAGTTAAAGATTTAGGTGCTAGTCACACATTGGTTGGTCACTCTGAGCGCCGAAGTATATTTGGTGAAAGCAATAGCACTGTTGCTAAAAAGTTTGCTCGTGCACAGCAGGTTGGGTTAACACCTATTCTTTGTGTAGGTGAAAGTGAACAGCAACGTGAGCAAGGACAAACTGAACAGGTAGTTGCTGCACAAATTGATGCGGTAATTAATGAATTAGGTCTAGCAGCACTGAAAGATTCTGTGGTAGCATACGAGCCCGTTTGGGCCATTGGCACAGGTAAGACTGCATCGCCTGAACAAGCACAGCATGTGCACAAATTTATCCGTGATAAAATTGCTGATTTAAATAGCGATTTAGCACAAGGGCTGACCATCCTTTATGGTGGCAGTGTAAATGAAAAAAATAGCGAATTATTATTTGCACAATCAGATATAGACGGCGGCTTAATAGGCGGTGCTAGTTTAAAAGCAGATTCATTTACTGCGATCTGTGAGAGTGCAAAAAGGACCGTATAAGATGTACGAAATTTTATTAGTAGTTTATTTAGTTATAGCGATAGCGCTTGTTGGTATGGTTTTAATTCAACAAGGTAAAGGCGCAGATATGGGCTCGTCATTTGGTTCAGGCGCATCAGGAACTGTTTTCGGTTCTTCAGGCGCAGGTAACTTTATGACTAAAACAACGACTGCTTTAGCAACAATATTCTTTGTTTTAAGTATTGTCCTAGGTAATCTGACTGCGAATCAAATCAAGAAAAGTGATGAGTGGGAAAACTTAGAAGCAGCTCCTGTAGTTGAGACTGTTACTCCTGTAGAAGATGACGTTCCAGTGACTTCTACTAATGAAAAATCTGACGTACCTAATTAAGTAATAAAATTTGAGTTAAACGATTTACAAGCCTCAAGTAAATCAAAGAGTTTAACAAATAAAGTGAAAACTTTAAAAATGCGGTTGTGGTGGAATTGGTAGACACGCTACCTTGAGGGGGTAGTGCTTTAGGGCGTGGGGGTTCAAGTCCCCCCAACCGCACCATATTATAAAACCAGTAACAGCGATGTTACTGGTTTTTTTGTTTTAAGATTAAGTATTTGGACATCCGCTTCAATACAATGTTTTATCTCCTATATATTTATAGCTAAGCTCCACCTCTTGAAAAGTATATTCTAAGAGTGCCTCTATTAAACCAAGTTAGTTCATTGACTCGATTTCTACTCAATAAGTGGTTTAGTAGAAATCGACTGGTTCTATATTTGCCTAAAATGATTAGCAATGAACTCGTAGCAAACAAGTCAATTTTTGCTTAATGCCGAACTATAAGCTAATGTGTTTACTAATAATAAAAACTTATTCATGGCAAGTTTGAGCACGGTTATCTGATACAGGATAGCTTATTGTGGATAAGCATTATTGAAAGCAGAAAATATAATTAAAAAGCTATATAAATTAAAAATATAGCTAATGAATTAGGCTCTATAGCCGATATTACTTTTAGTTAAAATAATTAAGGTACTACGAATGGCGTCAAGCATGTCTTTTCAAAATATCAGTATCACAAAAAAAATCCATGCTATCACCAGTATTGCGGTTATAGCATTTGTGGTGATTGTATTGATAAATTACGTTGCCATGGATGACAACCGCGGGTCATTAGATGAGTTGGAAAAAACATCTTACCAAGTTGTTAAGCTAACCTCTTCAAATGTTGTGTTGCTAGAAAAACTTGATGAGTTATACACCCAGGCAGTTACTTTTGGTGAACAAGAATTAGTTGATAAAGCCAGCGACACCTATGAAAAATTAATGAGCAATATCGATAAAATTACGGCGATAAGTAATAACTATATCGATAGTAAAGTGCGTGACCAGTTAGGTAACTATTCAAAAATTTCATCGCAAATAGCCAATGGTATGATCGATGGAACTGCTGACTTTAGTAAAATACAGCAACAAGCTCAGACTAAAACCCAGATCTACACTTCAGTACTTAAGAGCTTTAAAAACGCCCAAGAGCGTGCAGATGACCGTTTTTTCGAGTTAGTGAAAAATACCAAAGCGCGTTCTGATAAAGCGCTGACTTTAATGCTAGTTGTGTCTTTAGTATCTTTATCACTGTTATTACTCATGGCAGTTTGGATTGCACGAGGCATTGGTGCAGCTGCCAGTGACGCAGCAGATAACTTAAGGTTATTAGGTGAAGGTAAAGGTTCTTTAAGCACACAGTTAACTGTGCGCTCAGAGGATGAGATAGGGCAAGTTGCAATTAATTTCAACTCCTTTATTACCCTTTTAAGAGGTTCAGTGTTAGATGTAATGTCTGTGTGTGAACCGCTAATGGAAAACTCTACGCGTTTAGTGCAAGGGATGGAGCAAGCCGAAAGAGCTACAAGCAAGCAGGCTTCTGATGCTGAAGTCGTTAAACAATCAATGGAAGAAATGAAACAGAGCGTGGGTGATATTTCTCAATCTGCGGCTAGTGCATCTCGTGCTGCGCAAACAGCAGAGCAAGAAGTCGATCAAAGCCGGAGCCAAATTCAAACGGCGGTTTCAGAATCTCAAACACTTAGTAATGAAATCAATCACGCGGCGACTACCATCAATAAGTTAGCTGATGATACAAAAAATGTGACTCAAATTTTAAATGTTATAACGGCCATTGCAGAGCAAACTAATTTACTCGCTCTAAATGCGGCTATTGAGGCAGCTCGAGCTGGAGAACAAGGTCGTGGTTTTGCGGTTGTAGCAGATGAAGTACGAGAGCTTGCATCACGAACTGCTAAATCAACCAACGAAATACGTGAGCTACTTAATACCTTAACTAGCGCTGCAAACGAGTCGGTCAATGCCATGACCTCAGCGAGAGATATGGCAACAAATAATGCTACCGCAGCAAAAAATACGGGTATATCAATTGAAAAAATAGCAGAACAAATACTCGAAATTAATGGTATGAACTCGCAAATTGCAGCTGCAACAGAGGAGCAAACTTCAGTAGCGGCAATGGTAGTTGATAATGTGTCGAATATGCATATGTCTTTCGAAGACACAATGCAGTCATTAGCAGCAGTGAGAGATGTTGCCAAGAACCTTCATTATTTGTCAGATAACTTACTTGATGCTACAGCGAAGTTTAAGGTGGAATAAACTAAACCTGGCATAAAAATTTATCAGTGTAATAATAAAAAACCACCTAAGCCTAGGTGGTTTTTTGATAGGGTAACGTTATTTAAAATTTACCGACAACTTTTACGTTATCAGTGATTTTTGCGCTATCAATATAGCCTATGGCATCGGTGTTGCTACTGACAAAATCAATAACAGCTTGATCGTTGCTTAGCTTTTCTGGCGGTGTGCCTTTGCCTGTAAATACCAACTTTGACCAATACGCATTTAATTGGCTACCGGACTTACCGACCACTTTATCGTTAAATTCATCTGCAACGCTATTGCCATCCTGATTAACTGGGTTCACTTTTACCCCGTCATCGAAAGATTTACTTTTACCTAGGTAGATCTTTTTAATGGCATTTGCATCCAGTTGATTTGAATTTGCAGGGTTTACGATCACTGCAACTTCCGCAAACGTGTTTAATGAGCAAACAGTTAATGCTGTGGCTAAAAATAATTTTCTCATCATAAACTCCAATTAAAATATCAAATCGACAGCAACGGCAACAACATCGGTCTCTGTATCAGTGATATCGTCTTTAAAGCGGCTGAAATCTACTTTGAATGCAGCTGATGGATGGAAGTTATAACGCGTGCCAATTGTGTATACGTTACTTTTCGCTTTTGATCCTTCTAGTACTTGGTTAATACCTTGATTCAAAGGAGGAACAGCAGTGAGGGCATTGTAGCGGCTGCTATCATGTTCATCATCGTTATTTTCATAAGTGAAGTGAACAGTCCACTCATCCATGCGATAACCTACAGAGGTGTAGTATTGAGTTTGTTTAGCTAATGCGCTGTTATCTACTTCAAACTCAGTGTATTCGGCATCAAATAAAATATCGTTATAATCAACAGAGAAACCAATCGCAAAGAATGAACCATTGTCTTCATCAATAGCAATATCATTTGCTTGCTCAGCGAAGCCTGCACCACGCAAGGTTTGCTCTAAATTATTAAGGGCTATGCCAGTATCAGTATCATTTTCAATAGCAATAGATGTATCTGCAACAAAGTATGCTGCGCGTGCACTGAACCAGTCATAACTTAGGGTCCAGTTGATACCAGCAATGTCGTTAAGTTCAGTATCACCATTAACAGATACAACTGCAATGGTGCCATCATAGCCACCATAAATAGCTTGTACTGTAGAATCCCAATCACCCAGAGTTGAGGTATGTAACAGACTTAAGCCTTCGTATGTTGAAAAAGGAATGTTATAAACAGACTGCGGTGGCCTAATCCAACGATAGGCGTAACCTACATCTAAGAAATCCGAATAACGATAAAAGGGCACGCGCATTTTACCTGCACTGAGTTGCAGCTCATCGGTAAATTCGTATGTTAAATAAGCCCATTCGAACTCAGCATCAAAGTCATTTTCGCCACGGGCGACAATTTGCGCTGTTGCGCTTAGTTTGTCTTGCAAGTCAGCAGATAGCTGAAGTGCAAATACGCTCTCATTTTTAAAGGAGATGTCATTATCATACCCATATAGGGTCGCATCATCATCCATTGTTTTACCACCAACAATTGAGGCAAAACCGTTGATGCGCACCTCCGCAAAAGAAGCTGCTGATGTAAGAGCACCACATAGTGCAATAGCAATAGGAAGTTTTTTCATTGTGTATCCTAAGTATTTAAAGATAGGTTGATTTCAAAGACATTTTAGTCGTAAAAGAGCAAGTTAGCGATGAAAAACCAAAAAGAAAGTCAAATGCCTTAAATAGGTAAGATATTTTGCTTATAAGAATTTTTTGATATAGGTTTTTAAATTAATTCAGCTTAGCTGCGTTAATTATACCATTTTTCACAAAAGTGAAATATAATACCCCTCCAGAGGTAAGATACTTAATTAAGTGTCTTTTTTTATGCCTGAAATTTACTAGGCACTTCCACACACGGTACCCTTTGGAGAATACATTGAAAATACGCCACCTATCTCAGTTAAGTATTGCCATGCTTACGGCTTTTGCTGCACCTAGTTACGCACAAGATGAAAAAACCACTGCAAAGCAGGATGCTTTTGAAAAAATAGAAGTCACAGCTCGTAAGCGCACAGAAAGCATTTTTGAGTCTCCAACAGCCGTTACATCAATCGGTGAAAATTTGATTGATAAAGCTAATATGAGCAACTTAGAAGATATTGGTAAATACGTACCCAATTTAAATATTACGCGCTATGGGGTAGGTAATGCTGCTCATGCATCGGTATTTATTCGCGGTATTGGTTTGCAAGATCACATCATCACTACTGATCCTGGTGTAGGTGTATACCTTGATGGCGTTTACTTAGGCCGTCAAATGGGCTCTAACTTGTCATTGCCAAATATTGAGCGTGTAGAAGTGTTACGTGGACCACAAGGGACATTGTATGGCCGTAATACACTTGGTGGGGCTGTTAACATTATAACTAAACAACCAGGTGATGAAGGCATTGCAACGACGACTGCTAAAGTAGGTTCTCGTGGACGTATAGCTGGCGATGTATATTTTAATAACTCGTTGACAGATGAGCTTAGTATGTCAGCTAGTGCATCTTACAAACAACGTGATGGCGTAGGTAAGGCGATTAACTTAGCTAATCCAGAAAAAGAAATTGGCGAAGAACAGGAAACCAGTGGTCGTGTTGCGATTAAATGGCAACCAACTACAGATTTTTCACTGGTAGTCTCATTAGATGCCGTTGATAATGAGTCAGGACAATCACCTTATACAATTGAGCTTACAACGCCGTTAGATGCTTCTAACCCTGGTAACGGTGATTTCCCACTTCTTACAGCTGATATGCTGCCAAAAGACCCTGATGACTTAGCTACGACTGTAGCAGGCATTGAATCTACTTCTTATTCTGGTTGGGGAACATCAGTCTCTGCGCAATGGGATATTAATAACGAGTACACAGCTAAATTTATTTCAAGCTACCGCACATCAGAATACGAAGGTGGGCTAGATGATGATGCTGTTGCACTTAATTTATCTGAATTCCCTGAAGAAGGTGGTGCAGATCAATATTCATTTGAAATCCAACTAAATGGCACATTTGCTGATATGGACTTCGTATCGGGTCTTTATTACTTTAATGAGGACGGGTTCACAAGCTCAGGCCCATTTGTATTTAGTCCATGGAACACACCTAATGGTTTGTTAAATGATGGTGTAACCCCTTCATTTGGTGACTATGGTTATTTTGATGTAAACCAAGAAACTAATTCATACGCAGCGTATATTAACGCCAGCTATGACCTTTCTGACGCGCTGAGCGTTGGTGGTGGTTTGCGCTACTCAAAAGATGAAAAAGAAGCCAATGCTTTATTCCCAAGTTTCCCTGAGCGTAAATTTGTCTCAGCTGACTTTGATGCCATAACATGGGATGTAAACGCATCTTACCGTTTAGATAATGGTTTGAATGTGTATGGTCAAGTTCAAAAAGGGTATCAAACGGGTGGTTTCCCACCACGCCCATTTGGTGGTCCTGATCAGTTTGTATCGTTTGATGAGACAAAAGCCATTAACTATGAGTTGGGCTTAAAAGGCCAAGTTCATGAAGATGTATCTATGATGCTAGCAGTATTTGTTACTGACTATACTGACTTGGCGTTACCGTTTTCTGACCCTACTGCCGGTGGTGGTTTTGTAACTATTGTTGAGAATGCAGGTCAATCTAAAGCTCAAGGTATAGAGTTAGAGACTACTGTTGCAGTAACAGATGATTTTACAATTCGCAGTGCTGTGGGTTATTTAGACTCTGAAATCACTAAAGTAGATGAAGGTGTACAAGGTATTGGCAAAGGCGATTCGCCTGCACTTACACCGCGTTGGACTGTGATGGTTGCGCCTTCTTACTTCATTGACTTAGACAATGGCGCTACGGTTGCGTTAAACGCCAACTACTCTTATCGCAGTGATATGCAAGGCCAGTCAGTTTATAATCAAAGCGAGCAAATTGACTCGCGTGAACTGGTTGGGTTTAATATTTCATATTTGAATGCCTATGGCGATATGGAAGTAACCTTATACGGTGAAAATGTACTTAATGAAGTTTATGATGTAGGCCGTTTACAGCAATCTGGTTTCGTGGGTGTTATGCGTAGTAACGACCGCAGTGAGTTTGGTATTAAGTTTAAAAAAGATTTTGAGCTTTAATTAAGCGCCTTTAAATAAGAAGGGTAAGGTTTAAAGCCTTACCCTTCTTATTATCAAACAGTGCTTACAAAAAGTTGCTGGCTGGCAGCTAGTTGTTTTTTTCTTGCTCGCGTTTTTCACGCGCTTCTTTTAGTTCATCGGCAAGTTCTTGTGCCTTTTGTTTAGTCTTTTCAGTTAACTCGCCTGCGGCTTCTTTACTTTCTAGCCATGCATCGAGGGCAATTTCTTTGCCGTCATCAAACATATCTAGGCCAAGCTTTTTACTTTCGTTGAGTAACTCATTCAATGAATCCCCTTTAAACTCATTGGTCGACTCTTTAACTTCATTCCAGGCATCATCAAGCGCTTTTTTCATTTCAGCTTTCGCTTCGGCAGCGTCTTCTTTAACTTCCTTAGCATCTTCACAACCAAACAGTAAAACTGAACTTACTAAAACTAAACTGGCTAATTTTTTCATATTTGTTCTCTATTAAATTATTTTGTTTCTATTAACTACATTGTTAAGTAAAGTCATTATAGTCAAAATAGGTAGTGTTAAAGTCAGTAATAATATACAGGGGATAATATGAATGTACCTCGAACAACAAGGCTAGATTTCAAATTAATGGATGAACATGATGCACCGCTATTATTTGAATTAGACAGCGACCCTCAAGTGATGAAGTATTTATCGCGCGGTAAAGTTACCTCCATGCAAACGATAAAGGACGTATTTATTCCCCGTATGCAAGCGTATCGTAATGTTGAGATGGGGTGGGGGTTATGGCAGGTTAATATTACACAACAAAATGAATTCATTGGCTGGGTGCTTGTAAGGCCGATGGACTTTTTTACTGAATCGCCTAATTATAATGACATTGAAATTGGTTGGCGCTTTAAACGCTCGAGCTGGGGTAAGGGGTATGCTAGTGAAGCGGCTATTGCAATTGCTAACTTAATTGCTCTAAAACCCCAAGTGCATGCTATTAGTGCTACAGCGTTAAAAGACAATCTGGCTTCAATTAAAGTTATGGGAAAACTAGCAATGACATTTATTAAAGATTATACCCATGTTGATGAACAAGGTGAGTTACCGGCTGTGCTATATCAAAAAAGGGTTTAATTGTGGTTTGCCTAAAATTAGTGCAGCATGGATAAATAATAAAAACAGTAGTTAATAAAAGGAGTGACCTATGTTTGTAAGTGCCAAGTATCTAGTGCTTTTTAGTTTTATTGTAATACAACTTAATTTGACACTTTTCGCAGTAGAAAAAACGAACCAGGCTGCAGTTGCTATGCCTGATAGCTATAGCAGCGATGCTGCTCGAGCAATACTAGAGCAAGGTGGCAATGCCGTTGATGCTGCAATCGCCGCGCAGTTTGTGCTTGCGGTGACCTTACCCGAAGCCGGAAACATAGGTGGCGGTGGTTTTATGCTGATACATAAAGAGGGCTCAAGTGACTTTATTGATTATCGTGAAACAGCTCCAAGCGCAGCACATCGCGATATGTATCTAGATGAGCAAGGCAATGTTATTAAGAATCGTTCTGTGTATGGTATTCATGCCAGCGGTGTGCCTGGCAGTGTTGCAGGTATGTGGCTTGCTCATAAAAAACACGGCACACTTGATTGGCAAAGCTTAGTTGACCCTGCGGTTAAGTTGGCCGAGCATGGCTTTATTGTCCATCCAAAGCTTGCTAGTAGTATTGAGCGCTACATTGCTCGTATGGCTAAAAAAGATGTCTCAATCAATTTTGCTGATTACTTTGCCAACGCTAAAGCAAACAAAAACTTTAAACAACCAGAGCTCGCAGCTACCCTAAAGCGCATTCGCGATAAGGGTAAAGCCGGGTTTTATGAAGGTGAAACCGCTAAAATCATCGCCGATTTTATGGCGCAACATGGCGGTATAATTACCCAAGCAGATTTAAAAGGCTATCAAGCAAAATCACGTACTCCTATTAAAGCCAGCTGGAATGGCTATGAAGTATTAACGTCTCCGCCGCCAAGCTCTGGTGGTATTGCAATTTTACAATGGTTAAAAATGTATGAGCTGACTAAGCCAGACATTGGTTTTGAGCATAATTCAACCGCATATATTCATTTACTGGCTGAAATAGGTAAACGTGTTTTTGCAGATAGAGCAGAGTACTTGGGTGATCCTGATTTTTTTGAAGTGCCAAAACGTGAACTAATAGCGACAAAGTACTTGAAAGCACGTGTTGGCACGATTGAGGCTAATAAAATATCAACCACTGAGAGCATTAAACCAGGCTTACATGAAAGCGAACAAACGACTCATTTTTCAATCGTTGATAAATTTGGCAATGCAGTGTCTAACACCACAACGATTAACTTAAGCTTTGGCAGTGGAGTAGTGGTTGCTGGTGCAGGCTTTTTACTTAACGATGAAATGGATGACTTTAGCGCCAAGCCAGGGGTAATGAATGTGTTTGGCGCGCTTGGAGGTAAAGCAAACGAAATTCAGCCACATAAACGTATGCTTAGCTCGATGACGCCAACAATCTTACTTAAAAACAATAAAGTCAAAATGGTTACAGGCTCACCTGGTGGAACGACGATCATTAGCTCAGTGTATGAATCGATTTTAAATATGGTTGAATTTAATATGAGTGCTGATGATGTTGTAAATAGCCCTCGATTTCATCACCAGCTATGGCCTAAAAATGTGATTCGCCATCACAGCGGTTTAGCTACTGATGTTATCAGCGCACTTGAAAAAATGGGTTACACATTAAATGAGCGCCGCTTTGGTGATATGCATGTTGTGATTGAGAAAGAGGGTAAGTTGCAGGCTGCTTCAGAGGCTTCAGGGCGTGGCAAAGCCATGGTATTTTAAATCAGCAGGGCGTGTGCAATAGTCATTTTTGGTAGCAGTATTGGCTGCTACCATTTTAGTTACTTAGAGCGTTAGCGTTTAAAGGTTAAAGACACTTTATCTTTTTTCGCTAAGTAGTAGCCGATTAACACACCTGCTATGGCACCAAAGAGGTGACTTTCGAACGAAACATGAGGACGTTGAGGCAGCACACCCCAGATAAATCCACTATACAAAAATACCACGACAACGCTAATAACAATTGCTTTGAAGGAGCGAAGCATAAGACCATAGCAAATTAAAAAGCCCCATAAGCCATACAATACGCCACTTAGCCCAACATGAATATTGCCACGGCCAAATAACCAAACCAGCAAACCACCGCCTAAGGCTGTAAAAATAAACACCAACCAAAATCGCTTAATACTGTATTGGCAAACTAACCAGCCAAGTACTGCAAAGGGAATTAAATTACTTATTAAGTGTGCCCAACCACCATGTAAGAAGGGGGCGAAAAAGATTCCAGTCAAACCACTAAGGCTGCGTGGGTATATACCTAAACCATTTAGGTTTATACCAGGCAAGCTATTAACAACTTGTAATACAGTACACAGTAAAATAATGCCGATGAGGGTAAAGCGCTTACTGCTCAGAGGGGGAATGCGAGATGAGTTGCTATTGCTTGGCATAGATAAACTTAATTAAAATAACATTTACCTGAGTATACCTAGCTTAAGGTTGTATTGAAAAGCCTTGCATTAGAGCAAGGCTTTAAAATGAATAGTTAACCTAATTTGGTTAATAGCTTCTTAGCGGCCAGCTCAGAACTTGCTGGGTTTTGACCTGTGATCACAAGGCCGTCTTCTAGTGCAAGTACACCCCAATCATCCGTTTTTTGATAATCGCCACCTTTTTTAATTAGCTCGTCTTCGACTAGAAATGGCACAATGTCAGTAAGTTGTACTGCTGCTTCTTCTGTATTACTAAAGCCTGTTACTTTTTTACCTGCAACTAATGCATTACCGTCTGTATCTTTAATATTTAAAAATGCAGCGCTCGCATGGCAAACCGCGGCAACAGGTTTTTGCTGCTGAATAAAGTTCTCAATTAAGTTAATTGAGTCAGCGTTATCAACTAAATCCCATAGCGGGCCATGGCCGCCTGGGTAAAATACTGCATCAAAATCGCTGGCGTTTACTTCGCTTAAAATTTGGGTGTTAGCCATCAATATTTTTGCTGCACTGTCGTTGTCATAACGTTTAGTGGCATCCGTTTCAAAGTCGGCTAGTGTACTTGTCGGATCAATAGGTGGCTGACCACCTTCAGGTGATGCCAAGGTTACTTCTGCACCCGCATCGATAAAGGCATAATAAGGGGCTGCGAATTCTTCTACCCAAAACCCTGTTTTTTCACCTGTATTGCCTAAATCAGCATGTGAAGTAAGAACCATAAGTATTTTTTTAGCCATAACGATATTCCTTCTGATGAAATGAATTTTAATCTGTTAATTACTATATGCGCGAGGGTGAGCTTAAACAACGATGATAAATTTAACTTTATTGATTTAAAAATTGATACAGTATACCCAAACCACCTCAAGATGCAGAATTCAGCGTTTCACAGGGGCTTAATATCAAGGCGTTACTTTGCAAGAATGGCAGTCCCTTTTAAGAAGTAACAACGATGAGAGTAAGTCTCTGTGGAACGCCCAAAGGGTTGGTTTAAAAGCGATTTATACTGCGTTATTGATTTTAACAATAGAACCACTATTACTTGCAATCAATGCCTTGCCTAAATCGCTTTTAATTCCAACGACGCTCGCATTTTGAGGTAGTTTGGGTATAAATGAGTTTAAAGTTGGAGTGACTATGAAAGTTTCGTTTGAACAATTAAAAAGTATGGTGGTTTTTGCACAAATTGTTGAGCAAGGCAGCTTAACGGCTGCGGCAAAACAGTTAGGTTTAACCCGCGCTGTGGCGAGCTATCATTTAAAAAAACTCGAAACTCAACTCGAAGTGAGTTTGCTAAATCGCTCGACACGGACCATGGCATTAACAGAAGCGGGGATTGCCTATTATGAGCGTTGCCGGGTTATTACAGAGCAAGCGAATGCTGCAAACTTACAAATAGAAAACATTAAAAATGAGCCTCAGGGATTATTAAAAATAAGCTGCCCCGTAAATGTTGGCATGCAACTGATAGTACCGGCTATTAATGACTTTAAACGCCAATACCCAAAAATCGATATCGACTTACAGTTAAGCGATGAAGTTATTGATATTATTAAAGGTGGGTTTGATTTTGCTATACGAGGCGTGGCTCTTGATGATTCAAACCTACAGGCAACCAAGCTGACTGTAATGAGCACGTGTATTTGTGGCTCGCCAGATTACTTTGCTCACTTTGGTAAGCCTAAAACGCCGGAGCAACTAAAAGCACATAAATGGGTGGTGTATCAGCTCGGGAGCAAAACACTGACATTACAAAAAGACGGCAAAAAATACAGTGTAATTATGCAAGGAGGGTTAAGTACCAATAATGCCGCAGCACGTACCGCGTTTGTTGAAGCTGGGCACGGCATTGGACGAATTCCTCTTTATGATGCTTGGCCTAAAGTACAAGCTGGTTTATTAGAGATAGTGTTAGATGATTATAAAAGCAAAGATATAGAGCTTTATGGCGTATTTCCGCCCGGCGGTGCAGGGTCTAAGAAGTTACGCCTCTTTATTGATTACCTTAAAAATTACTTTGTAAAAAAGCACACCGCTTTGGGTATGCTTAAAAGTAACTAACGCAGTAGCCGATTGCTTAAAATAAGTATACCCAAGCCACCTCAAGATGCAGAATTCAGCGTTTCACAGGGGCTTAATATCAAGGCGTTACTTTGCAAGAATGGCAGTCCCTTTTAAGAAGTAACAACGATGAGAGTAAGTCTCTGTGGAACGCCCAACGGGTTGGTTTAAAAGCGATTTATACTGCGTTATTGATTTTAACAATAGAACCACTATTACTTGCAATCAATGCCTTGCCTAAATCGCTTTTAATTCCAACTGAAACTCGCATCTTGAGGTGGTTTAGGTATACAAAATACGACTAAATAATGCCACCGCTTGCTGATACATCGCAATTGCAAGAGCAGGGTCGTAACGCGCCCCTTCGTCGCGCATAAAAGCGTGTTGTGCATTCACTTCTTGCCATTGATAGTTGATATTAGTAGCCACTGCTTGTTGGTAGATTTTATTGCGGCCTTCCTGTGGCACATGCGGGTCTTGCTTACCCCAAATAAAGTGAATTTCACCTTGAATGTCAGCCATACGTTCGAACGAATTATTGCCTGTCGCTGCTGGTAGGGTATCGCTGTGAATATCGGTAGCATATAAGCAAAAGGCTGCTTTAATTGCTGGGTTTAGTGCAGCTCTATAAGCTAAATGCCCACCAATACAGACACCCATAGCGCCCACAGAGCCAGTACAATAATCTTGTGTTTGCGCAAAATCGATTAACGCTTGGGTGTCACTGTCATGAGATTCAAGTGGCTTTGCCCATTTATCAGCGTTGCCTTTGTCTTTACCTTCATCGTCGTATGCAAGCACAGTTCCTAAAGGGTTTAACTCATGAAACACTTCTGGCACTAATACCACAAAGCCGTGACCTGCTAAAAGTGCAGCGCTGCGTGCAATTGGGGCAGTTTGTTGGAAAATCTCAGAGTAAAAAATGATTGCCGGAAACTTACCATCGGCTTGAGGGCGATAAACACTAGTACGCATAGTACCTGTTGCTGTTTCGATATCATGGCTTTGATGCTGAATAATCATAATGCGCCTTTAGAGGGAAAATTAGCTTATCATAGCAAAGCATTACGCATTACTCACTGTTTGCCATATTCATACAACTGGCATAATAACTCACCGTTGCAGGCCAATCTGAAAATATAGCTATTACGCCCACATCTTGAGCTAATACATCAACCACCTTCATCATATCGCCATCGTTATTAATTGCATGTTTTATTGATTGATAGTAATAGCCACCACCGTTATCAAGTGGGCCAGAGCGTTCGAGGCTCCATGCTATAAGTTTAAGTCCTGCGGCTTTAGCGGAAGTAGCGTAAAGGGATGGCGCAATCTGTTTGTTGTTATCAACAGTTAATAGCATCCAAATCGGTGGAGCAAGAATACGTATGCCGTCATTATAGAGCTCAGTCATACTTGGTTGCCAAGTAGCAGGGTTGTTTGGGTCAAAATTAGTTGTTTCGTCGCGACCATCCAAGTACACGCTGTTATTTGCAAATTCAGGATTATTGTTTATCCAATACTTTACGTCATCAAGATTAAATGACTGGGGAAAAACATGTTCACTCGGCACATTTTGTTCTGCGTATTCATCCAGCACTTTTTGCGCATACTGGGCTTGCGTAAAGCCATTAAACGGCATTGGTACTTGCGGTGATTTTAGCTCTGGGGTCATTTTTACGCCCAGCTGCTTGAATAGGGCAATGCTTTGTTTATGGCTCATTAGTGTGCCATTACTTGCGTATAAATCAGTGCGCCAACTAGGCGTACCATTCAAATACTCAGCGATTGTGGTGGCTTGGTTATTGGCGCCGTCCATTTTACCTTTCAGTGTTAAAAACTCAGCGAGGGTAATATCACTGGTACAGCATTTTACTTGAGCTGGTTGGCCGCTCTTTGCAGGCTGAAATGGCACGGTGCATTTTGCGGCTAGTTCCGGCACGGCTAAAATATTAGTGGTGGTATGTAAATCACATTGAGAGTGGCGACACACCAGTTCTTTATCTTTGGTAAAAGCTACATCGCACTCTAAAACACCCGCGCCCATTCGCGCTGCTGCGACATAAGACTCTTTAGTATGTTCAGGGTATTGCATCGGTGCACCACGATGACCAATGGAAAAGTCTGTTTTGTAAAAAGGGCCTTCGCTGCATGCTTGCAGTTGTGTTTTTAACTCACTTGCTGGCATCTTGTTAATAAGATAATAGGGCCTAGAGCCCACTTGAACATTTGAGCCTTGCGGTGTGTGACTACAGGCACTCAATAATAGTATCAAAGATGTACAAATCAGTAATTTCATAAAACCCTCACAATTAACTAATGACAGTCTAGGCTTTATTTGTGGCATTTCTATTAAGGTACTGATTTAAAAGCAGTGCTAACACAATAATGGCGCCGCCAATACTGAGCTTTATAAGGTCGGCTTCGCGATTCCAAATTATAACATTAACCAAAATCCCGGCGGGAATGAGTAAGTTATTCATCACTGCTAAGCCGCCAACGTTAACCTGAGTTGCCCCTTTGTTCCATGCAAAATAACCAAAGCCAGAGGCAATTGCGCCCAAGTAAATAAGAATTCCCCATTGGGTGCTGGTGGTGGGAAGTTTGCTGGTATCACCAAATAGAGCAAAACATACACATGCAACAATTAGTGCGCCAACAAAAAACCAACCAAACACAGTACGTTGTGGTAGCTCACTGCCAGCCATTAAGCGTTTGTAGGTGACTTGCCCGGTGGCAAAGCAAATATTTGCAGCTTGAACCAGTAATAGCCCTGTAACAAAATGCTCATCAATACCTTGATAGCGAATAGCCACCGCTCCGGCAATTGCCAACAGTGCGACAAACAAATATTGGGGGTTAAAGCGCCGTTCAAGTACATCGTTTAACAGTGCGATATATAAAGGTGTCATTACAGTAAAGAGTAATACTTCGGGCACGCTGAGGTATAAAAAAGAGTGGTAATAAAAGCCATACATGGCACCTAGTTGTACTGCGCCAATTAGCATGAGCTTTGTAATGACTACCTTGGGTATGGCTGTAAACTTTAAAAACGGTAAAAATACTAATGTTGCTAAGGCTACACGCATTAACACGCTAAACCATGCATCAACCTGGCCTGCCAAATACACGCCGATTAAACTAAACGAAAAAGCCCAAAGTAGGGTAGTTGTGAAAAGGTAGGTCATGATTTTACATCAGTAATTTTAAAGCCTTACTATAACAAAAAGCCCGCAACAGTGTGCGGGCTTTATTGCAAAATTAAGTAGTTATTATTCTACTAAACCACGGCGCTTAAGTAATGCGTCTGTAGTTGGCTTTTGACCACGGAACTCAATGTAGCTTTGCATTAAGTCACGGCTGTTACCTTTTGATAAAATTTCTTTACGGAAGTTATCACCGTTTTCACGAGTAAGGCCGCCTTGCTCAGTCATATGAGCAAATGCATCAGCTGCAAATACTTCAGTCCAAAGGTAGGCGTAGTAACCCGCTGAATAACCACCAGCAAAAGTATGGCTAAAGTAGCAAGACTTATAGCGTGGAGGTACTGGGTAATAAGCAATACCGTGCTTTTCTAGGGCCTCGTGTTCAAACTTTTGAACATCATTGATTTCAGTGTCAGAACCAAATGAGTGCCACTCCATATCAAGTAATGCGGCTGCTAAATACTCAGTTGTACCAAAACCTTGGTTAAAGTTTTGTGACTCTAGTACTTTATCTAGTAGCTCTTTTGGAATCGGCTCACCCGTTTTGTAGTGTTTAGCGTAGTTCGCAAGCACTGTTGGTTCAATATTCCAATCTTCGTGAGCTTGTGACGGGAACTCAACAAAGTCACGTGCGGTTGCAGTACCTGCAAGGCTTGGGTATTTAACGTCTGAGAATAAACCGTGCGCTGCATGGCCAAATTCATGGAACATGGTCGTTACTTCAGAGAAGGTCATTAAGGTTGGCTGACCTTCTGCAGGCTTAGGAATATTTTGCGCGTTATAAATAACTGGTTTTGTGCCTTTTAAGCCACTTTGGCCAACGTATGCACTCATCCATGCACCGCCACGTTTACCTTCACGTGCATATGGGTCCATATAGAACAAGCCAATTGCGCTGCCATCAGCGTCAAATACTTCAAATGCCATTACGTCTTCGTGGTAAAGCGGTAAATCTTTACGCTCTTTAAACGTAATACCGTACAGTTTTTCCATTGCGAAGAACATGCCGTCGTGGATCACAGATTGCATTTCAAAGTATGGCTTAACTAGCGCTGGATCTAAGTCATATTTAGCTTGGCGAACTTTTTCTGAATAAAATGCCCAGTCCCAAGGTTGTAAAGCAAAAGTTTCACCTGATGCATCAATTACTTTTTGAATTTCAGCCGCTTCAGCTTTCGCTTTGTTAACAGCTTTTGGCGCTAAGTCATCAAGTATGCCGTATACATTCTCAGTGGTTTTAGCCATTCTGGTAGTCATTACATAGGATGCCCAGTCTTTATAACCTAACAACTCCGCTTTTTGTGCGCGTAAGTTGGTTTCTTTGATGATGATAGGGCCATTTGTATCTTGTGCACGTGTTGCAGATGCTTTGAAAATGCGCTCACGTAGTTTACGGTTTTCTAGGCTGCTTAAAATTGGCTGCTGAGTGGTGTTCACAAGCGTGATCATGTAACCTTCTTTGCCTGCTTTTTTAGCGGCAGCGGCTAAGCTCTCTATATGTCCTTCAGATAGGCCAGCAAGTTCACTTTTATCTGTTACTAGAATCACATCTTCTTTAAATGACTTTAAAACATTTTGTGAGAAAGCCGTTGATAATTTTGCAAGTTCCGCGTTAATTTCACGCATCTTTGATTTTTGAGTTTCATCAAGTTTTGCGCCAGCATTGACAAACTTAGTGTAATAAAAATCGACAAGTCTTTGATCTTCTGCACTTAACTTAGCTTTGTTGTTATAAATGCTTTCAACACGTTGAAACAACGCTTTATTAAGGTAAATATCGTCTGAGTGAGCAGAAAGCACAGGAGCCATCTTCGCAGCAATACGTTGGTACTCACTATCAGAGATTAAGCCAGATAAGTTGTAAAATGCTGTTGATACTCTATCGAGTAGCTCACCTGAGAGTTCAAGTTCGACTAAAGTGTTCTTAAAAGTAGCCGGCTTAGGATTATTTGCGATGGCTGCAATTTCAGCTTTTTGCTGTGTAATACCTGCATCGAATACAGGTTCATAGTCTTTAGTGCCAAACTTATCAAATTCTGGCGCCATATATTGTAGTGGGCTTGGCTTCATCAAAACGTTATCAACACTAACTGTTTGTACCTGCGTTGCTTGTTCAGTTGAGTCTTCAACTTGTTGTGAACTACAAGCTGATAATAGTAAAGCGCTAGCAATAGTGCTAGCGATGAGAGATTTGCGCATAAAAGCTCCAATATAAGAATAAGCCTTAAAGTGTGACAAAGGCATTAACCAACTAACTTAGCAAATTTTAGATTATATACAATTAAGTTTATCGAAATAATGAGTCAGTTGGGCGCAAAATAGGAGTTTTAGGCATAAAAATAGCCGTCTTGTGCAAAAAGTAGCTTAAATTTGATTGTTTTCATAATGTCGTTTTCTATCGTACATTCTAAATATGATGTGTTTGATATGATCACAGAGCTGATTGTCATACCTATTTGCAAAGAGTTTTTTCAAATTCGTTAAAAGATGCATTAACACAAAAAATTAACGCTTTTTCAATAAATGCCATAATGACCTTAGCAATAATGTATTTTAAACGTATTATGGCTTTATTAGAGTTATTCACGCTGAATTACGCCCATTTGGACCACTATGAACCTAGATCAAATTACTTACTATTTAACTTATGTACTGTTCACTTACGGTGATGTCAGTATTACCGTATCTAAAATAATCCAAGTACCCCTTATATTATTTGCAATGTGGTTTGTGGTCACGCGAACAGGGCGCCTAATTAAGAAGGCATTACTGGCCCAAAAAATGAGTCCTGATGCGGTACTACTATTTACGCGTATTTATTTAGTACTTTGCATTGCGATACTTGTTTTTACAACTTTAGAAGTACTGAGTATTCCTTTAACTGCATTTGCTTTTGTTTCAGGGGCTATTGCTATTGGTGTTGGTTTTGGCGCACAGAATATTATTAATAACTTTATAAGTGGTTGGATTCTGATGTGGGAACGTCCGATTAGAATTGGAGACTTCTTGGAAGTTGGAACTGCTAAAGGCGTTGTTGAAACAATAAAAACGCGATCAACACGGATCCGTCGAAACGACGGTGTTCATATGCTAGTACCAAACAGCCAGTTATTAGAAAACACAGTAACAAATTGGACTTTGATAGATCGCAATGCACGCTCTTCCGTCAGTGTTGGTGTTGCTTATGGTTCAGACGTGGTGCTGGTGGAAAAGCTAATTATGCAGGTGCTTAATGAAAACACATCAATTTTACCGGCTCCCGCAGCATCTGTGTTCTTTGATGATTTTGGTGAAAGCTCACTGGTGTTTAATGCTGTTTTTTGGGTGTGTGCTGAATCGGAGACCATGCTTAGAAAAGTCCGTAGTGATATTCGATTTAGTATTTATAAAATATTCGAAGCGCATAATGTGGTCATTTCTTTCCCACAACGCGATATTCATATTGATGGTGAAATAGCATTGACGCGCAAAAAGCATCATTGAAGCTCAAATTACGTTGTGGCGCTAACCTCGGTTACAGTTGTTTACATTTGAGGTTTATGTAAAAGGTAATAATTATCAATACATTAAAGCGTAGTCGGTTTATTTAGGTAGTTGAAAGTCTATACGGCTATTTAAATTGTTGAAGATAAAGGTACAATTCAAGTGTTAATGAGAGTTCGCTCTATGTTGTCATTACTTGGAAAAACCATGAAATTGTTAACCAACTGTTTGAATAACTTAAAAGTATCAGCAAAATTACGTCTGATAATTGCATTTGCAAGTATCATCATTTTTATCTTACAAATACACAGTGCCTATGACCTTAAAGATCATATGCTGTTAGAGCGAAAAGCCAGCGCCAAACTATTGATTAATAATCTACAAAGTCAGATTGCCGCACTACAAATTACATATGGTAATTCGCCTAAAAAACTAGAGAGTGAAATTAAACGCATTGTAGAAAGCTCTCGCTATGGTGAAAGCGGGTATTTTTTTGTATTTGACCTCAATGGAGAGATGGTACTTCATCCTATCAAACCTCAACTTAACTCCTTATCAATGACGCAACACGAAAAGCCATTTATTGCGACTGCGTTTACTAAATTTGTTAACACTGCTAAAGCGTATAACAATGGGTTTGTCTATTATCAGTGGCCTAAGCCAGGTTCAACAGAGCTCGAACAGAAGTCTTCATTTGTACAGCGCTTAAACTATGGGCAATGGGTGATTGGCACTGGGATATATTTAGATGACATAGAGTCAGAATTTACAGAAATGCTTATAGTTAGCGTAATAAGCACATTGGGTTATGTTTTACTATTGGTCATTTTGGCTTCTTTGGTGGCGCGTAATATTACTAAACCTCTGGCAAAGCTAACATTATCCATGAATGACATAGCAGCGACAAAAGATTTAACTATTGTTTTAAAAAGCCATGGTAAAGATGAGCTATCCAGTATGGCGCGTGCTTTTAATGCAATGAATCACGACTTCAAAGGGGTATTGAATATTATCAGTAATAATACCAGTACGCTCGCATCCCAAGCTGAAGAGTTGGCTTGTGTAACAAGTCAGATACAAGTAGGAATTATCGAACAAAAGCAGCAAACAATGCAGGTTGCAAACAATATTGAAGAGCTTAGCTCACAAGCTCTCTCTGTTACTAACCAGACAGAGCAAAGCTTAAACACCACACAAAAAGTTGAAATGCTCAGCAAGCAAGGTCTAGAGCATGTTGCAGATAATCTCAATTCAATTACTCAAGTTGCTCACAATGTAGAGCAAGCGCAATCTGTAGTACTAGAATTACAGGCCGCATCAGAACATATTGGTGATATTTTAAATGTGATTAAGCAAGTCGCGGAACAAACCAATCTACTTGCGTTAAATGCGGCGATAGAAGCGGCTAGGGCTGGTGAACAAGGGCGAGGTTTTGCTGTGGTTGCTGATGAAGTACGCACACTGGCTAAACGCACCCAAGACTCAACAGGCAGTATTGAAGCTATGATTGAGCAATTACAGACCCGTGTACAGGTTACTGTTGAACAAATGCTACAAGCACAAAACGCAACGCAGGAAGGTCTAAAAATAAGCCAAAAATGTACACATACTTTGCAAAGTATCGATGAGGCCGTACTAGTGCTATTTACTATTAATGAAGAAATAGCGCAAGCGACCAGCGAACAGCAAACCGCTGTAACAAACATCAGTCACAATGTGTCTGAGATCGCAGCCATTGCTGAACAAACACAGTTGGGGGCTAAGCATACGCATCAATCAAGTGAGCAACTGAGTGAAATGTCTCAGCAATTAAATGGGTTAGTTGCTGAATTTAAGTTATAGATAATTGGCTTGGGTATTTACCTTAACTATTTCAATCGTTGAGCTTTTCACAGGCGCTTACTCTTATGCTTATTACTTCCTATAATAGGTGTTAATACAGCTTAAGTTTAAGCCCCTGTGACATACACAATTGAGCACCTTTAGGTGTGTGGGTATAAGGGATCAATTAACGTGTGTTGCGAGCTTTTTTAATTTGAGCGAAAAGCCCATTATCAAAGTACCAAAAACAACAGCATACGTTGCAACTAGCCAAAGCAAAGTATGAATACCGGCGCTGGGGTTAAAAACCAAGTACAAGCCAAAAACAACCGAAATGACACCAGTAATAATTAAAAACCACTCCCCAGTTATCTCAGCTCTAAGCTTAATGGCAACAAGTATTTCAACAGCGCCTATCGTAATGGCCCACGCTGCAACATAATAAAGTAACAGTATGGCTGTGACATTTGGAGCAAATAAAGTGACTGCCCCTGCAATGAAAGATAAAACCCCTCCGATTAATAACCAGCGCCAATATGGGTTATGTTGTTTTGAACTCCATGCAACCCACGTTCTTAGTAAGCCGTCAAATAAAAAGTATCCAGCAAAAAAGAGCAACAGAATATTGAGCGATGCCTCAGGAGCAAACCAAGTAATAACACCCAAAACAGTCGCAATCAGGCCCCGAATAAAAAGCATTGACCAATTTTTTGAAAGTGTATTTGTTAAATTCATCATATACCTCAAAGGTAGGTGGGCGATGTATCCCTTATATTTGAAAAGCTACGTTAGCGTGTACCATCATCTTGGTCAAATAACTTGCGTAAATAACGATAGCCAATTTGATTAAAACAATGATTAACTTTTAAATAATCGTATAGCCTCTTATAGTTAACCTAAACTCTGAATAATAGACCTATCTCCAGCGGCTACGTTCAACGCTACCTGTGTTGAATTTACTTGCAATAGGCCAATTATTGACGAGTATATTCGCTTTGTTACCGTTAAAAGCCTCAGGCTGGAGACGGATAAATACATTTGCTACTTAAAGGCTACTTTTAAAATACCAAGGATAAATGAATGGCTGAGAACGTGAGGGGTGGTTGCTTAAATTGGGTAATGATGATTCTGCTTGCCAGTTTAAGTATTGGTGTTTTTGCAGAGCCTGTAATTACCGTAAAATCAATCATGGATAATGAGGACAAAGAGAAGACACAAACAACGTCCCCCTCACAGCCTAAAGACCTATCAGCAGCTCATAAAACAAGCACTGAACAAGCCATGGAATCGAGCTCGTTATACTATGATGAGTTTCATCGATTAACACCACGCTCTGCAATGCAAGCTTACTTTAAAGCAGCACGGGCACGAAACTTTGAATTAGCGGCTAAATATTTAGATGTACGTAATTTGCCCCTAAACGTGCAAAGTATTTCACCAGCACTTTTAGCTGAAGACTTATTATTGGTTTTAGACCGAACTGTATGGGTTGATATAGACACATTAAGCCAAAGCCCAGAAGGAAAACAAAATGAAGGTGTACCCGATTACCGAGATTTGGTCGCACAAATCCCGACTTCAATTGGCCCTATCCAAATTCTTTTACAACGTGTTCCAGGAAATAATGGGAGTCCTCGCATTTGGAAAATCTCAAATGCGACAGTAAGTAAAATCCCATTTTTGATTGAAGAGTTTGGTTACAACGCTGTGGGAGAGTGGTTATATAGACACTTGCCTCAAGCTGAATTATTAGGAGTGATGTTGTGGCAGTGGGTATATTTTACAGCAACTTTTTTAGGATTCGTGTTTTTTGCAGTGCTTATAACACGCATTATTGCTGCAATTATACACCGATTAAGCGTTCATACATCTGCGGATATACTCGCCTTTATCAAAGGACCCATTTGCTTATTAATGGCTGTTATTTTGGCACGTACATTTAATGATAAAGCTAATGTAACACTCGCAGTTGTTGCTATCTCCCAGGGGGCAACCGTTTTAATAATTGCATGGGTTTGGGTGTTTATACGTGCTGTCGACATACTAAAACATCGTTTAGCTGATCGATTTATAATGCAGGACAAGCCTCAGGCAGTTTATTTGTTGCGTCCAATGAGTAATGTTTTCAAAGTTATCATTATGATTATGGCGATTTTAATCTGGTTTGAAAATCTAGGCTTTAATGCAACCACATTGATTGCGGGTCTAGGGATTGGTGGTTTGGCTATTGCGCTGGCCGCACAAAAAACAGTTGAAAATATTATTGGTGCAATTACGCTTTATATTTCAGCCCCAGTAAAAATTGGTAGCTTGTGCAAGTTTGATAATCATATTGGCACTATTGAAGAAATTGGTTTGAGGGCAACGCGGATCCGAACACTCGAACGCTCAGTTGTTTATGTCGCAAACGCTAAATTTGTCGATATGCAACTGGAAAATATTTCTGAGCGAGAGCGTATTTCTTATCGACCCAATTTAATGCTGAGTGCCAAAACGCAGAAGGACGATCTGCATGCCTTCATAACAGCATTCAAACAGTTATTGACTGAACATGAAGAGATATGTAATGAGCCCTGTCGAGTAAAATTTAAGGGATTTACGCCATGGGCATTACAAGTCGATGTATTGAGTTATGTAAATACTACCGATTTTAATAAGTATCTAGACGTCATAGAAGAACTAAACCTAGCCATTATTTGTTTACTTAATAAACATAATTGCGAACTTGCGAGTCCAGAGTTCGTAAACCCAAGTGGTGACCTAAAATAAAAACTGAAATAATAACCATTACCAACTCTGTGCTTTCGCTACAATTTTTGCAATTATTTAATACAGGACATATGTCCGCTAAAGTGTGAAATATTTGCATAAATGAGTCTAAAAGTCGTCATGTTGTTGCTAAAAGTTGTAAAAAACTTGTTTTTTTATACGTATTAATGCAGTAAAAGTGTCATGAAGTGCTATAATATCGTCCGTTCGATCAGCCTCTTTACTTCGTTTTGCACTCTCGACTAAGAGGTCCGCGCAGATTATTCAAGGCGCGAAAAATTGATTGAGCCCGCCGAGTGAATTTGGCGCAACACCTTAACCGTTGAACAAGAGTGCATTAAAAAGGCTAAACCCCAACATGAAAGCAATGAAAAGATCTACGTTAGCAACCCTTATTAATGCAACGTTGTTCTCTGCAGTAGCAGGTACTTCATTTTCAAGCGCAGCAGAAGACGCCCCCGCTGCAGATAAAAACAACCAATTAGAAGTTATTCAAATTACCGCACGTAAACGTGTAGAGAATGCGCAGGAAGTTCCTGTTGCAGCATCTGCATTGCAAGGTGACGGGTTAGAAGCAGCAAGCTCTGCTGGTATGGATATTCGCTTTTTAAATGCGAAGATCCCAAGTTTAACCGTTGAATCTTCGTTTGGTCGTTCATTCCCACGCTTTTATGTTCGTGGTCTTGGTAACTCAGATTTCGATTTGAACTCATCACAACCAGTCTCTTTAGTGGTAGATGAAATTGTTCAAGAAAGCCCTATTTTAAAAGGTTTCCCTGTATTTGATACGGGGCGAGTTGAAGTTCTTCGTGGACCTCAAGGAACGTTGTTTGGTCGTAATACACCGGCTGGCTTAGTTAAAATTGACTCTGCACGCCCAACACAAGATTTTGAAGGCTATGCGGCTTTATCTTATGGTTCATTCAATTCAATTGATTTTGAAGGTGCTGTAAGTGGTGGGTTAACAGATAACGTATCTGCTCGTGTATCTTTATTACGTCAAGAGCGTGATGATTATATTGATAACCGTTTAGCTGGTAATGAAATTGATGACGCAACGGGTGGTTATCAAGAAACAGCTGCTCGTGTACAATTTTTATATGAAAAAGATGACCTAAGTGCACTATTTAATTATCACACACGTGATTTAAATGGTAAGCCAATTGTCTTTCATGCAAACGCGATTGAAGCAGGTACGAACAAACCACGTGCTGGCTTTGACCCAGAAGTTATTTATCAAGATTCAGTACAGTTCGCGACGCAAAATGTTGAATCACAAGGCGCAAGTTTAAAAGTTGAATATGACTTTAATGCTCATACCTTAACCTCAATCAGCGGCTGGGAAAGTGCAGAAATTTACTCTCGCGCGGATGTTGATGGTGGTTTTGGTTGTGGTAACACATTTGTTCCTGGTTGCCCAACTCCAGAGATGGGGCCTGGTTTTATATTCTTAGCATCAGAAACGGCAGATGCTTTACCTGATCATAATCAATACACGCAAGAGTTACGTTTATCGAGTGACTTTGCTGGTGATTTTAACTATCAAGTTGGTGCTTTTTATTATAATGAAGAGCAAGTTATCGAAACTTATGGTTATGATGGTCTAGGCGCCAATTTCTTAACGGGTTACGTACGTCAAGATCAAGAAACGACTGCTTGGGCAGTATTTGCCTCAAGTGAATATCAGTTATCTGATAAGTTAGAAATCACTGCAGGTTTACGTTATTCAGATGATAAGCGTGACTTTACTGCATCACGTTATGCATCACCTGAGTCAACTACCGCTAACCTAACTAAGTCTGTGGCACCAGAAGACAGCCATGTATCATGGGATTTAGCAGCAGCTTATAAATATTCTGATGATATTAACTTATTTGTTCGTGCAGCGAATGGTTTCCGTGCACCAAGTGTTCAAGGCCGTATTCTGTTTAGCGATGATGTAACGGTTGCTGACTCTGAAACAATTAACTCTATTGAAGCAGGTATCAAGTCAGATGTACTTGATGGTAGTGGTCGTATTAATGCGACTGTTTTTTACTATCAAATGGATGACCAGCAACTAACCGCTGTTGGTGGTGATGCTGGTAACACTGCACGCTTACTTAACGCTGATAAAACAGTAGGTTATGGTTTTGAAGTTGATACTCAATGGGTATTATCTGATAACTTTGACGCAACATTCAACTTTAGTTACAACAATACTGAGTTGCAGGATGATGCATTATTTTCGCAAGGTTGTTTTGCATGTACTATAACAGACCCTTCGACTGACCAAGGTTTTAGCCTTGATGGTAACAGCTTACCTCACGCACCAGAGTGGATTGCTAACTTTACTTTACGTTACACACAAGAGCTAGGTGACGGTGAGTTTTATGCTTACACTGATTGGTCTTACCGCAGTGAAATTGACTTTTTCTTATATGAATCAGTTGAATTTACTGGTGAAGCCCTACTTGAAGGTGGCGTGCGCACTGGCTATAAATGGTTCTCGGGCGATTATGAGTATGAAGTAGCAGCCTTTGCTCGTAACATAACTGATGAGCAAGTATTCATCGGCGGTGTTGATTTTAGTAATAACTCAGCAATCGTAAACGAACCGCGCTTTATTGGCGCAGAGTTTAAAGTTAACTTCTTTTAAGGTTAACTAATTACAATAAAACCCGCTTTTAAAGCGGGTTTTTTCATTTCTATTGCTAGTTTATACTGCTAAAGTAGCCCTCATTAACTGATAAAGAAAAGAGACAAATAATGGCTGGATTTTGGAACTACCGTGTAATTTTTTGTGAAGCGACCAAAGATGAAGCAGCGCAATATCAAATTCATGAAGTTGAATATAACCTAAATGGTAAAGTAACAAACTGGTCTGAAACCGGTGCGGCACCATTTGGTAATACTGTTGAAGAATTGCAAGCCGATAGTGATCGGTTAAAAACGGCGTTTGAAAAACCGGTGCTTAAAGTGGTTCGTAAAGAGCGCGGTTATGAATTGGTCGATGTGGAAACTGGCGAAGAAGCATTTGCTGAGCCGCCTGCTGGCCTCGTAGGATAATTTATCAATTATAAAAGGTGCCGAGTGCGCCTTTTTTTAGCGCTTTAAATAACCTGAGCTCTGGATAATAAATATATTTGTGATTTAATATCAATACACTAGTACATCTCTTAACCAGAGTTCAGGTTCAATAAGGAATGACGATGACTTTACAGGCAATACTATTTGATATGGACGGCACCTTGGTTGACTCTGAAAGTGTGCATTTTAATTGCTGGAATGACATTTTAGCCGAGTATGGTATTCGCTATGAAGAAGAGGAGTTTTGTCAGCATTTTTCAGGTAAAGCGACCGTAGAAGCGGCCAAAGAAGTCGTTGCATATTATAACTTAGCAATTACACCACAAGCACTTGCACAACGTAAGTATGATTATTTTAGTGAATTTGTCACAACTCACTTGCCACCACTTATGCCATTTGCAAAAGAAACCTTGCTCGCGGTTAAAAAAAGTGGTTTAAAGATGGCGTTAGTTACAGGCAGTGCAAGGGATGAAGCCCTACCTATTCTTAAAGGGTATGGCTTTTATGAACTGTTTGACTGTGTAGTAACGAAGGATGATGTTGCAAACCCAAAGCCTGCTGGCGATCCTTATTTATTAGCACTGCAAACACTTGCAATTAAACCTGCGAATGCCGTTGCGGTTGAAGATACCCATACCGGTGTAACAGCTGCTTTTAATGCAGAGCTCGCTGTGGTAGCGGTGCCTAATAAGCATACCTTAAATCATGATCTCAGCAAAGCGACTGCACAGCTCGTCGATTTACAAGAGTTTTTGCAATGGGTACAAAATAAACTATAGTTTGCGTATCTACTTTGTAAGGATACGACGATGAAAAAAGGATTTTATACCTTATTATATTTATGGCTATTTATACTGCCCTTAACTGGTTTAGCCCAAAGTGCTGATGAGGGAAGTGTTACGCCACGTGTTCAGCTTGCAAAAGTGTATGATAAAAGCAGCACAGTGGATGTGTCTGAATACTTAGTGAGTGAAAAGTTTGATGGCGTGAGGGCCATTTGGACTGGTGCTGAGTTTGTCACGCGAAATGGTAATTCAATTAAACCACCTCGCTGGTTTAGCCGTGTTTTGCCTCAAGTGTGGCTCGATGGTGAGCTTTGGACAAAGCATAATGACTTTGCGGCTTTAAGTGGCATTGTGCGCACAGCCAATCCAGCCGACAGTGAGTGGCAAAGGGTGACGTTTCGTATTTTTGATATGCCCGATCAGACAAATCCTTTTAGTATTCGCTACAAAAATTACCAACAGTTAGTTAGAGCAATTAACAAGCCGCATATTATTGGGGTAGAACAGCACCAGTTTTTGTCAAACCAAGCTCTCACCGCCTTTTTTGAACGAATAACTAAACGCGGTGGTGAAGGGGTGATGCTGCATCTTGCAAGCGCTAAACATCAAAGTGGTCGCTCTTCAGCGTTGTTAAAACTTAAGCCATATTTTGACGATGAGGCAACAGTCATTGCTCATCATCCAGGCAAAGGAAAATACCATGGGATGCTTGGTGCCTTAAAAGTAAAAAATAACGCTGGGGTTACATTTAAAATAGGAACGGGCTTTAGTGATAAACAAAGGCGCCACCCGCCAGCGATTGGTGCTCTTATTACGTACAGATACCATGGCTATACAAAAAATGGTCTACCACGTTTTGCTAGCTTTTTACGTGAGCGACCGCAGGAATAACGTTTTAAAGCTGCGTTAAATGTGCTAAATTGCGCGGCCTTTTTGTCGTCAGTGTGGTGAAGCAATGGTAGTAGGTTTTGATTATGGTAGTTCTAATTGTGCAATGGGTGTTATAGGTGCAAACAACCTTGTTGAACTTGTACCATTAGAGCAAGGTAAGCATTACTTGCCATCGACCCTTTATACTCACCATAGCGCATTGGTCGTTGATTTTGTTGCCAAGAACCTAGCAGGCACCCCATTCGAGCACGATTATAAAAGCCAGCGCCAAGCCTTACTTAATACATTGCCACGCATAAAGTCTGACCTTGATTTAGCGGATGATGAACAAAGTATATTCATTGGCCGAGAAGCGATTAGCGAGTATGTGCAATTCCCTGAAGAAGGCTATTTTGTTAAATCACCGAAATCATTTTTTGGTGCAACTGGTTTAAAACAAGGCCAAATTAACTTTTTTGAAGACATTGCTACGGCAATGATCTTAAAAATAAAACAACGAGCAGAGTTGTCACTCAAGCAGTCATTAACTCACACTGTGATTGGCCGTCCTGTTAACTTTCAAGCGGTGGGCGGTGAAGAGTCGAATCAGCAAGCAATCGGTATTTTAGAGCGTGCTGCAAAACGTGCGGGCTTTAAAGACGTTGCCTTTTTATATGAGCCTTTAGCCGCAGGAATTGATTACGAAAGTAATTTAATTCAAAACCAAAAAGTACTCGTAGTTGATATTGGTGGTGGTACGAGTGATTGTTCATTTGTGCAAATGGGCCCGGACTTTCGCGGTAACAGCGAGCGAGATCATGACTTTTTAGCTCACAGCGGTAAACGTATCGGTGGAAACGACCTAGATATTGCGCTGAGCTATCATGGCTTAATGCCTTTACTCGGTTTAGGTAGTACGTTTAAATCTGGCTTACCATTGCCCAACCAACCTTTTTGGCAGGCATGTAAAATTAACGATGTAAATTTACAAAGCCAATTTTACGCACAAGCGCATACTCGTGAGCTCATTACTGCACTTCGTGATGCAAATGAACCAGCGCTTTTCCAACGTTTAATTAATTTACAACAGAATAAGCAGGGGCACCAGCTAGTGCAACAAGGCGAAGCCGCTAAAATAGCCTTATCTTCTGAACAAAGTTACAACTGTAATTTAGGCTTTCTAGCGACGGATTTAGCTAAAACATTGGATTTAAGAGATCTCGCGTTAGCCGTTGAAGACTCTATAAGTCAAATAGTGACGCTGGCTAAAGAAGCAATTAAAGAGGCAGGCGTTGTACCAGACGTTATTTATTTAACTGGGGGCAGTGCACAGTCGCCATTAATAAAAGCGGCACTCAAACAGCACTTGGGCGATATTAATATGGTGAACGGCGACCACTTTGGTAGTGTTACCGCCGGTTTAACCAAGTGGGCAAATATGCTTTATAAGTAGTAGGTGCCTACTTATAAATCTACTTGCCGAGTAGCGAGGTATTTTTCGTAATCCGGCAAGGTACGCTCAAGCTCACTGTTCATTAATGTTGAGCTTAATAGCATATCCGCACTGACTTCATTACAGGCTACAGGAATATTCCATACCGCAGCCAATCTTAGCAATGCTTTTACATCAGGATCATGGGGCTGTGATGCAAGTGGATCCCAAAAGAAGATAAGCATATGCACTTCGTGCTCAGCAATCTTTGCTCCAAGCTGTTGGTCGCCCCCCATAGGGCCGCTTAATAGTTTTACAACGTTTAACCCGGTGGTTCGTTCGATTAAATGTCCTGTGGTGCCTGTACCATACAATGTATGTTGGCTAAGGCTAGCATGGTGTTTTTTACACCAAGCTTGAAGAGCTGCTTTTTTACCATCATGAGCAACCAAAGCGATATTTTTATGCGCTGGGAGTGACTGTAATTTTTGTTCCATATTGACTCTTATTGTTATTACATTAGTAAATTAATGGCCAGTGCGATAAATACTACACCTGTTATGCGGTCAATCCAAATCTGGCTTTGTGGATGTGCTCTAAAATAGTGTGCAATTTTATCGCCGAAGTAAATATATGTGCAGTCAATAGGAAAAGCAAAAATAGGGTAGAGTAAACCAAAAAATGCCAGTTGAAACGTGGTTGAGCTTGATAGGGAGGGATCAACAAACTGCGGTATAAAAGCAATAAAAAACAGCGCCACTTTTGGGTTAAGCACTTCTGTCATCATCGCTTGAAACATAACGTTGGATTTCTTTTTGGTCGTGATATGAGGCTTCTCGTCACTATTGCATTGTGGCTCCTTAAACGTGCTTTTAAGCATACTAGCACCCAAATAGCAAAGATAGGCAGCGCCTGCATACTGCACCGTCGCATAAGCGGTCTCAGAGGCTTTTAAGATAGCCGTTAAACCAACTACGGCAAATAAAGTGTGTACTACGCCGCCAAGGGCAAAACCAAATGCACTTTGTAAACCCGCCGCGCGGCCATTAGCAAATGTTTGCGCCATAAGAAATGCGTTAGAGGGGCCAGGAGCAACAGCAATTAAAAAACTGGCTGCGAGGAAAGATAATAAAAATTCAACGTTTATCATTGTTAAGGCATGTGATTTTAATGGGCATCATATTAACAAAATTTGTTAAAAAGAAAAGCGAGCCCTGGCTCGCTTGTTGGGTGTGCTTACTTAAATAACGCATTGTTAATATTTATTTTTGAAAAGTAAATAGCAAAAAGGGAGCAGCAATAAAAAGTGAACACTAATTAATTGCGGAGTCGATAAATTAAGATATTGCGTCAAAAATACGAGCAAACTTGCACCGCTCATTTGCATAAGTCCAATTAAAGCAGACGCAGTTCCCGCTTGTTTTGGGAATATGCTGAGCGCACCTCCAGCCGCAGAGCCTAACGTTAAAGCAAAGCCAAATGCCGCAATAAACATAGGTGTCATTAATGCCAAAGGCGTTTTTAGATTACTCAACAGTATCATCAAAAAGCCAGAGCCTATGAGTATCAATAAACCACACTTTAACGCTTTAGTTGCATTTTTCTTTATAAATACAGGCATGGTGAAGCTTGCTAAAATACTCAGTACAGCATTGATTGTGAACCAGAAAGTGAAATCAGCAACACTTCCGCCAAGCTCTGTAATAAGCCAGCCTGGTGCCAGCGTTACAAATACCAAAATTGCAGACATGGCTACCATGCAAATTAAGCTATTAAAAAGAAAAATAGGGGTTGTTATAATTGGAATAAAGCGCCTTAAGTCGAGGATATGGCCATCGTAAACACTATCAGCAGGGCGGGTTTCCTTAAACATAAGTAAGGTAACAATAAGACCTAGAAACGCAAAGCCAGCTAAAAATAGAAAATTCATGCGCCAGCCAAACTGAACTGTAAGCCAAGCACCCAAAATAGGTGCTAATGCTGGGATAAAACACACAATACCATTTAAATAAGTGATCATTTGGCCGCTTCGCTCGCTGCCAAACCTATCTCTGACAATTGCAAAGGCCACTACAAAAGTTGCACATGCTCCAAACCCTTGTACGGCACGTGCTACTAACATGGTATTGAAGTTTGGGGCAAAGTAAGCGCCTAAAGAAGCTATGCCATAAAGGCTTACGCCAACGAGCGCAACTGGTTTACGGCCAAATTTATCTGCTAGTGGGCCAGCGATTAACTGCCCAAGTCCTACCGTTAGCATGAAAATAGCCACGGTTTGCTGAACTTGTTTTTCACCAACTTGAAATTGTTTTGCAATTGTTGGAAATGCGGGTAGATAAATATCAATTGCCAAAGGGCAAAAAATCACAAGAAGCGCAAGGATCAATAGCAAGTTAATAGTATGTTTGGACTGGGGTGGGTACATTCGAACTCCTTTAAAACAATATTTTAAGTGCCTTGTAGGTAAATTGAAAGCACTCTATTTATTAAAAGAAGAAAATATCTAAAGTCATCATTGTATTAGGGTCTGTTTATCATTTCGGATTATAATGTGTTCAGCTATGGGCGGTTTAATCGCGGCGCGAGGTTTGTAACCTAGTGAGCTAAGTCAAAACCGAGCGAAGCTTACGCGTTCTGATCACGCCCTTTACCACTATTCATGTAGGCAACAAAGAGTAAATTGCCCCTAGGCAGAACCCTAAGGGTTGCGCCTGTTTGGCATTGATGCTGCGTTATCGCCTATTTACGAGGAATAATCACGCCACATAGGCGCTGCCTACCAACTACTAAACAGACTGCTGCAAACTTAACCTTGAAAGGTAAACAGCTCCTAACAGTTTGCTTAACAGAATATGATGTTTTTTAGCTTTTTATAACTGGTCTGATGTGTTAGCTTTGTGATTATTAAAGCATTCACATGAGAAAAATAATGAGTGAACAATCTGCAGTTTTAAAAACATGGTTAAGATTAAAGAATATGCCGTTTGGTAATTGGTTATTTACTAAGGCTGTATGTTTTAAAGCCCCATATTTTGGTTCAATGAAACCCTATATTTTGGATTTGAAAGAGGGCTATTGTAGTGCAGTAGTAAAAAATAGGCGCAGCGTACATAATCATATCGGTACTATTCATGCGATTGCGCAATGTAATTTAGCTGAGCTATGCGCTGGCGTTATGGTTGATGCAACCGTCCCATACAAAACCCATCGCTGGATCCCTAAAGGGATGACTGTGAGTTACTTAGCTAAAGTAGATACTGACGTGACAGCTATTGCAGAAATTCAAATGCCAAGGCAATGGTTAGATAAAGAAGATTTAGTGGTGCCGGTAAGGCTTTATAACACCCGTAACGAGCTAGTTTTTAGCGCAGATATAACAATGTACATTACAAAAAAGAAATAGTTACTTTGTTTTCTCGGCAGATTGTTTATTGAAAAATGACAAGTCACTGTCACCTGTATCTAACACGGAAGTAAGATCAGGTTTATCATTTTCGGTGCTCTTTAGCTCGACGGTTTCTGCTTCATGGCGTTGTTTTAAGTTTCCTTCAATCGTTGCGCCAGCTTCGATACTCAGGGTATCTTGGTATATATCGCCATGTAATTCTGCGGTTTGTTCAATAATAACTTTACCCGCATTGAGTGAACCGATGATCTTTCCTTTTACAACAACGCTATCAGCAACCACGCTACCTTCAACAACACCAGTAATACCAATCACTAACAGGCTAACACGTACATCACCATCAATTCGGCCATCGAGCTGAACTTCACCTTGGCTGGTTAAACTACCAGTGAGGCGCATATCTTCAGAAATAATAGAAGGTGTGTTGTTGGTTCTTTTTAATTGGTTACCAGTTAAACCAGTATTAGTTTGCTTTTTTTTACCGAACACGTGCGAGCGCCTTAGTAATTTTAACAGGGTTAACATGCTTGTCATTGAGTAACACTTCATAATGCAAGTGCGTACTAGTACTTCGGCCAGTGCTACCCATCAAGCCAATTACGTCATTTTTAGTGACCGTTTGGCCTTTTTTAACTTTAATTTTATTAAGGTGGCCAAACCGAGTTACAAATCCATTCTTATGTTCTAATTCAATAAAATTACCATAACCGCCATTACGGCCAGCACGTAGGACTGTACCATCAGCAGGTGCGAAAATTTCGGTTTTATGCCAACCAGCTAAATCAACGCCTTTATGAAATGCTCTGCGACCATTCATAGGATCTTTACGCAAACCGTAGCTGCTTGAAATATAATAATCTGCGGCAGGGAGAGATTGCGGTAACTCATTAAGTAAGCTTTCAAGGCTATTTAGCAGTAATAATTTATCAGCGATGGCTAAAAATTCACTCGGAATTTTTGATTCATCAAATACATTGAGTGGGCCACCCTGTGCGGTGTCATTCGAATTGATGAGTAGTCGACTTGAAATGGCATCATCAATTCCCGCCACTTTAAGTGTTGCTAAAATACGTTGTTGGCGGTTTTCTATGTGTGCTTCAAGTGCGGTAAAATTGTTTTGATAGTGCTCACTTAAAAGAGCGAATCGTTGCTCTGCTGAGTAGTTGTTTAGGTGCGCCGTATTTTTACCACTAACCGGTTCATCAACAAGAGGCTCATGAAAATCACCTTGTTTTTTCTCTTCAATTTGAACAGCATCAGTCTCGCCTACTTTGCTAATAGACTCAGGTAACGATTCAATCATGCTTTGCAGTAAAGCATGCTTTTGCTCAAGTGCAGCTAATTGCTCTAATTGTTTTTCATGTAGTGCTTGTTGAGTTTGCTGTTGTTGTTGCCATTGTTGTTGCTTTGTTATTTGGCTTTTTTCAATGTCTGAAATTTTATTCGTTTGAGAGTAAACGTGAACGGTTGTTGTTACCAGCCACACTGTGGCTGCTAAAATAGCTAAAACAATTGAAATTTGTAGCCAAGGCGCTAAAACCACATGTTTAACCTCGCCATTTTGACGGATCAATAGCTGTCGGGTAGGAAATAATTTGTGGTAAAAAGACTTAATAAATACTGACATGGCTCATAAATACTGGCTATTAACTGGTCCACGATAGCAATTTGAGATAAAAAAGCCAGAAAAAAATTGTAATTCTTACTCATTTATATGTAAAAAGCGCCCAGTTGGGCGCTTTGATTTGTTAACTTTATATTAAAAATATTGGTTAATTAATCACTTAGCTGGCAGGATAGTGCCTTCAACTGAGCCAAAACCAATCCGTGCAAAACCTTCTTTTTCACACCAACCACGCATGATTACATTATCGCCATCTTCTAAGAAGCTACGTTGCTCACCGTTACTCAGGGTAATTTTTTCTTTACCACCGCGCGATAATTCAAGTAATGAACCGGCTTCTTCATGTGTTGGGCCTGATTGTGTACCAGAGCCAAGCATATCACCCGGCATAAAGTTACAGCCATTTACAGTGTGGTGAGTAACCATTTGCGCTACTGTCCAGTATGAATGTTTGAAGCTAGACTTAGATACTTGCTCTGGTGTGTGTTTTTCATCACGCATTTTTTGCGTTTCGATTTGTACATCCATCTGAATATCAAATGCGCCTAGTTCACGGTTTTGTGAAGACTCAAGGTAATCCATTGGTTGTGGATCATTCTCATCGCGTGTCCATGATGTTCTGTATGGAGCAAGCGCTTCAGTAGTGACGATCCAAGGCGAAACGGTAGAGGCAAAGTTTTTCGCTAGGAAAGGCCCTAGTGGTTGATATTCCCACGCTTGTAAGTCACGTGCAGACCAATCATTGAAAACACAGAAACCAAATACGTGGTTTTCAGCATTTTCGATAGCAATTGCATCGCCAAGTTCATTGCCTTTACCTAGGTAGATACCTAGCTCTAATTCATAATCCAAGCGTTTACATGGACCAAATGATGGCACTTCTGCATCGGGTGCTTTAGTTTGGCCATTAGGGCGATGGAAAGTTTGTCCTGATACATCGATTGATGATGAGCGACCATGGTAACCAATTGGCACCCATTTGTAGTTTGGCAGTAATGGGTTATCTGGGCGGAATAAGCTACCCACGGCTGTAGCGTGGTAAATTGACGTATAAAAGTCAGTGTAATCGCCAATACGACACGGTAATGCGAATTCGATATCTGCTTGGGCAATTAACGCCTCAGATAATAAAGCTTGCTCCGATGCACCTTCGCGAAGTGCTTTTGAAAGCGCTAAACGTAGTGCTGACCAATATTGCTGGCCCAAGCCCATAAACTCATTGAGTGTCGGTTGGCTTGCCGCTGCAACAGCAGTTTGCGCATCACCTGAAAAAATAGCTAATTCATTTACTTTTGCAAGGTCTATAACTTGATCGCCAATAGCAACAGCACCACGGAAAGCTTCGTCAGCGTTCTTACGACGTACTTCTGCAAATGGTAAGTTTTGAATAGGGAAGTCACAGTTTGCAACATTCGCTGAGGCTACCCAGCTAGTTAAATTTATATCATGGGTTTCGTTAATTAAACTCATTACATTTCCTTTGGTTTAGTCAGTCGCGCTTTACAGTGGATATGGTGATGATTAGCGCGATTTAAACAGTGAAAATCAGATTGTGATTTATAAAATAGGTTAAACGACAAAAAGCAGCGAGTTCGCTGCTTTTTAATTTTATAGACTAAAGCTTAAAGAACGCCGCGACGCTCTTGATCACGCTCAATCGATTCAAACAGTGCTTGGAAGTTACCTTCACCAAAACCACCATCATCCACACGTTGGATCATCTCAATAAAGATTGGACCAAATAAGTTTTTAGAGAAAATCTGTAGCAAGTAACAGTCTTCACTTTGGCTATCTACCAAAATTTGATGCTCACGGATTTTTTCTTTGTCTTCTTTAACCCACGGTACACGGTCAAAAATTGTCTCGTAGTACTCAGGGATAATATCAAGAGTTGCAATCGTTGATTTATCTAGCTTATCAAGTGAGCTTACAAGGTCATCAGTCAAAAATGCTAAATGTTGTACACCTGGGCCATTGTATTCACCTAGGTATTCATCAATTTGGTTATTATCGTTGCCTTTACCTTCATTGATTGGAATTGAGAAGGTGCCACATGGTGATTTAAGTGCATAAGATAATAGTGCTGTTTTCTGGCCTTTAATATCAAAATAACGTACTTCAGTGAAACCAAATACATCTTTATAAAAATTAGCCCATGTTTCCATAGTGCCTTTATAAACGTTATTGGTTAAATGATCGATACGTAGGAAGCCTTTATCAGCAACCACATTTTGCTCAGCTAAATCTTCAAAGTCGTTATCGTAGATAGAGCCGTCTTTACCAAATTGTTCGATGAAGTAAATTAGGCTATCACCGATACCGTAGATTGCTGGGTATGGTAAGTCTTTATGTGTTGAGTCTGTTGCTGGTTTTGCACCACGTGCTACGGCAGTTTCGAATGCATGTTGAGCATTCTCAACGCGCCAGCCCATTGAACAAATTGCAGGGCCATGGCTTTTTGCAAATTCTGCTGAAAAACCACCACGTTCATTATTTAACAAAAAGTGGATATCGTTTTGGTTGTAGTAAACGATGTCTTTACCTTTAAATGTTTTTAACTTAGAAAAACCAAAATCGGTAAATACTTTATCCATGTAGTCAGCATCTGGTGTTGCGTATTCTGTAAACTCGATACCAACTAAACCTAAAGGGTTCTTTTCATCACTCATTTTAATTCTCCCGCAATTAAGCACTGCGTTTAGTGTTGTTTAATGAGTGGGATGATTAACCATAAATGTGATTAGGGGAAGAGGTTGCATTTATTTAGCCCAGAGCCAAATTGTAAATTAAATGGGACGGAATTTTTAATACCTAATAGCTTCCTACTTGCCTAGCTCATGTTATCAGCATGCGTTTTATGGCGATATGTTCTTTTTATATGTAAGCGTTTAATTTTTAATGCTTTATAAGTGCTATTAGTTAGGTAAATATGGAAACGTATTCCCTTATTTACCTAACTTAACTGTAATCAATTATTTACACTGGCTCGGTTTTTGTTAAAAAATTGGCTGCGTTGTTGAAGCCACACGTTAGGTTTAATTACAGGTGCACTTTGATAATGACGTTTTACAGCTTCATTTAACTGTCGAGTTGACTGAGTAAATGAAAGCGAGTGTGTTGCTTCGCCAAGGGATGCAATTTCTTTGTCAGTCATAGTACGCCCAGCGAACAGCATAGCGTTTAAAAAACCGGCTTCGGTCTCATAATCGTTCTCTGTAAATAATAATGCGGCCTGATTAATTGCCCAGCGAGCGTCAATTTCTCCTTCATCTTTGACGCCAGCAAGTTTGCCGTTAATATATATTTTTAATACGCCATTAGCAGGGGCGGCGTAAAATACAAACGCAATTCGATTCCATTCACTGCTGTTTAGCTCACCAAAGTAACCGCTATCAGTGGTTGTTATGCCGATGCCATTACTTGTATTGTAGTAAAGTTCAGCATCAGTGAGGTTTGTTAAATCTGTTTGCCATAACGAGCGCCAACTTTTGTCGCTGCCCTCAGGCCATAGCACATCCATTACTAATGTATAATCAGAAATGAGATTTTGTTCCTTAAAGTCGCCATTAGCGGGAGTATTGGCTGTTAATCTAAAGCCTTCTGTTGGGCTATGACGTGCAAATGCCATCACACCTGAAGGGCCTTCCTTTAGATCTGAAATGTTTAATTCGGTGGTTGTTTTAAACTGTGTTTTCTCATCACCCCAATTATCAGATTCAGGGTCGTAATAACTTAGTACAGCTGGGCCGGTGTCTGCTAATAATGGCGTTTCAGGATTATCAAAGTTCCAAATGGTAATACTGTCATCGACTTTACATGCGCTGAGTACTTCATCAACGTCAATATACATGCATTGACTGGTACGAAAGCGCGCGTAATTATCAAGTATGGCCCAAGCCTCGGCCAGTAAAGTTGGATCATTTAAGGTCACATTACCAAAAAATAAGTCGCCATTAAAAGCCGGCCCCTTATGTAAAGCTACCATATATAGTTGAGTGTCTAAGACGCTATCTGGTGCTATGTAAACCCATTCAGGCACAGCTGCTGCCATTACTTTGAGGTCTGAGCCGCTCACCGTCACTTGATATATGGCATTAAAACCGGATGTATTAGAAGGCTGTCTTTCGACTTGAAATACATTATGAAAATCTTCCTGAGTCAGCGTGCCTGGGGTCCAACGATCTTGTACTTGAGTTGGATCGAACAACACGGCGTCTATATTCGAAAATTGATGTTGTGTTGCGAGTCCTGTTATTTGACTGAGCTCTTTAACAGTTGGGAAGTTTTGTGAAAGAGCTATCTCTGTTTGGGCATCTGGGGCATATTTACCCATGATCATATCAACTTCACGCTGAGTGTTGGTATCAATTGTTGAAACTGACGTTGTAGCAACCGTGTTGTAGTCTATATTTTTTACTGTTTTTGTTTGGGCATCAAATGTTAATGTTAAGTCTGTTAACCCTTGCGCGAAAAAGTTGGGTTGTATAACAATGGTCCCGTTATCTAGTTGTTGATAACTTTCGCCACCGTGAGTATGTCCGCCTAAAACTAAATCAATGCCCGGAACATTTTGCGCAACACGTACATCTGACCCTTCGCCTAAATGGCTCACCATAACCATATAGTCTACATCTTGGCGGTATTTATTGACCAGCTCTTGTGCGACATCCTGCCATAGCCAATTCATTTTAAAGTTTGCGATGAAATCAGGGATAGGATCAGTTTCAAGTGGTTCATCCAGCTCATTCCAAGGCACTGAAGTCATACCAAAAAAGCCTACTTTTAAACACCCAACTTGGACAACAGAGAAGTCAACTGCGTCAAACGTTGTATCGGGTGCACCTTCATAGGTGGTGTTACTGGCCAGAACTATTGCGTTTTCGTCACTTGCGTAATCGAGCAGTTGTTCAGGTCCCCATGCATAGTCATGATTACCAACAACTCTGACATCAAAAGCCATCGCTTTAATTGCCTCAACAGTTGCTTGTCCCATTGATGTTTGCTCTGCAACGGTCCCTTTTTCGTAATCATCACCACCATTGGTAAATAAAGTGAAAGGTTGTTCTGCGATGGCAGCATTGTAATAGCCTTTAATGCGACTAAAATATTGTTCTTTAAAACCAAAACGAGCATGCAAATCTGCAACGTGGATGAATCGCAACATTTGCTCGTTTTGATTATCAACACATTGCGGTCCAATTGTTTTTGCAACGAGTGGTAAAGTTCGAGATTGTACGGCAAAAGTCCCAAATGCTGATATTTGTGCACTGATTTGGTTTAAATTAGTCGTTGTGCTCGCCAATGGCTGCCAAGATTCATCTACGAGCTGAACAATAGTATAAGCTTGTTGCTCGGTGGCATCAGGTACCGTAATAGTGACTGTTAGTGGATTAGTAAATATGATGTCGCTGGGTGTAAAAGTATAAAGAGGTGAGACAATATTAAGTGCCTTATTAGCCTCATCTACATCCACTTTACTATAGATAAAGCTGGTATCAGATGATACTGCATTGGCTGGTGCACTAAGCTCTATGAGATCATTATCAAAGCTTTCAGAGAGGCCTGATTCAACTGAAATGATTAAGTTTGATTCAGCAACTTCAAAGTTAGTCTCTTTTTTAGAGCTATCTCCGCCGCACCCGCTTACTAACATGAGTAATATGCTTACACTAAGCAACTTACTATTAGAAAAAAAACTCATAATATCCATTTTACCACTAAGTCTAATAATCTCATGATAGCAGTAATAAATGCGTGGTTATAGGTACTTTATATAGAATATATTAACGTGGAAGTAACATAGGCTCAAAAAGGGGAGGGAATAAAATAGGCAAGATATTACTACCTTGCCTATTCGGGAACCAAAGTTGATACGAGGGTATCAATTTATAAAAACTAACGCTTTATTTTCAAACGTTGTTTTCAGTTAGCCCTTGTTTTTCCCAGATTTTAGCTTTGAAGCTCATTAGCACTAATATAATACCTACGCCTATGCTAAAGAGTGCAATTTGTAAGTACAGGTAAGGAATTTCTTCCATGTTGTTCGGATCAAAACCACCAGCTAATAAGCCTGCGATGATATTACCGATAGAATAAGTTAATACGAATACACCCATCATCTGGCCAGAGAAACGCTTCGGTGACAAACGGCTTACTGCGCTTAATGCTACTGGGCTTAAACATAGTTCACCCACAGTGTGTAAGAAGTAGGTAGTAACTAGCCAGTATGGCGCTACTTTTAAACCCTCTGCAGCGTAATGAGCAGCCATAAACATCACTAAAAAGCCAGAAGCCATGATGATTAAGCCAATCGCGCATTTGACGCTGTATGAAGGTGAGATCATTTTTTTAGATAAGTTAATCCATAGCGCCGCAAAAAACGGTGACAGAACAATAATAAAAATAGCGTTTAGTGATTGGAACCACGCGGTTGGGATTTCAAAAGAACCAATTAAACGGTCAGTGTAATCACGTGCAAATAAGTTTAGCGATGAGCCTGCTTGTTCAAAGCCAGACCAAAAACACGCTGAGGCTACACACACTAAAAACAGTGCCCACATACGGCGTTTTTCAGCTTCAGTCAGCTTGCCTTTGAAATAGATAATGCCAAAGTAAGCGAAGAAAATAAGTGTGAATGCGATTGCAACGTAGCCAGCTATAACAACAGGGTCAATGATTAGGTGGCCAGTCATTGCAGCTGCAACGATTGATGCAACAACGATTATAAAAGTAGCGATACCAAACCAAGCGCGTGTAATACCTCTTGCACTTAGCGGGTTAGCTGGCTGAGCACTATTACTCGGCAAGTGTTTGGTTGTTAAATGATATTGAATAAGACCAATACCCATACCCACAGCAGCAGCACCAAAAGCCCAATGCCAGCCTACATTTTCCATGAAGTAACCACACACATAATAACCGATGATTGAGCCTAAGTTGATGCCCATGTAGTAAATTGCATAACCACTGTCACGGCGCTCGTCTTCACTGCTGTATAGCAATCCGACCATAGCACTTATATTTGGCTTTAATAGACCCGTACCTGTGGCAACAAAAACCAGGCCGATGAAAAATGAATATTCATGTGGGATAGCCAATATAATATGGCCGATCATGATTATGATACCGCCATACCATACCGCTTTTTGGCCACCAAACAGACGGTCAGCTAGCCAACCACCGGGTAAACCTAAAAAGTAAACTGCACCAGTGTACAAACCATAAATTGCAGCGGCGGAGGCGACAGTAAAACCTAGTCCTTCTTCTTGCAAACTAGCGGTCATGAAAAGTACTAATAAGGCACGCATGCCGTAATAGCTCATTCGTTCCCACATTTCAGTGAAGAACAGTGTTGAAAGTCCTTTTGGGTGGCCAAAAAAGCCCCCAGTTGAAGATGAACTCATATTTACTTCCTAACTTATATTATTATTGCGGCCTTATATTTATTGCTTTATTCGTTCGTGCTTTAACGCACTTTTTGAACGGGCGGCCATGAATGTTTTCTAATGCAGCTAAGGTAATGGTTTGCTAACTAAGCGATAACTTAGTGGTAAGAGTCACACCCTTATCCTAGCTACAATTGCGGGTAAGTATACATAGACCTTATGGTCAGGGGAAGTGATTGCGATAGTTAGTACTGGTTGTACCTCACCACCCTGCGTTAATAGCTAGCATAAGGTACAACAGGAGTGCCTGGGAAAACCATTTCAGTGTAAACAGGTTTAAAGTAATACCTAAAATAAAGCTGGCCAAAATTGGGTTCATAAAAATCAGCACGATCTAAGTTAAAAAAGCCACCAAAGAACCAATGAGGCGTAAATCGATATTCAAAACTTCCCCCTAAGCTATATGAAATACCAGCACTTTTATCTCCTTCAAAGAAAGGATTAACGCCCGTGATTGATTCTCTTTGCATTGCCTGAGACTGTAGGAGTGGGTCATTGGGAAAGAACTCACTGTCATCATTTGTTGTGGTCGACCAAGAAACACCAGCACGTAATCTATATATAAAATCATTATTTAAGCGATGATCAAAAGTAATTGGAACAGAAGCGCCTAGATAACTTTGTGGGCTATAATACCCGCCATGGCCAAAGGTCTCTTCACTTAAATTGTACTTATATGACCAATGTAAAAGGCTTGCACCTAGGGTTAATTCAATATCTTTTTCTTGAATGTAACGGTTATATGCACCGCCCATGATGCTGTACTGCTGGTTATCTTTTACATTTTTGCCTTGTAGTAACTGAAAATCAGTTGAGCCCCAAAATCCCCACTCAAGACCTAGGTCGTGCGATACATTTAAGCGTAAACTCGTTGCTCGAACACCCCCCCAAACTTGGTTGGTGAACACATCTTCTAGTCCGCCATAGGATAAGACTGAGCTTGTAACTGGGCGCTTATTTAATGTCACACTGTAACCAAAGTCGCCAAAACTGTCGCTATAATCGACACCCCAAACAATATCTTCAACTAAAAAACCAATGGGGGTAGTACCAACGTCAAATCGCCAGGTGTCATTTTGCCAAGCTAAACCAATATCAATACCTTCTTGCTTTGGCTCAATACTATTTAATGGGCAGCCCAAAATACATAAGGCACCTTGCCCATAACGGCTGCCTGCAAATGTCTCGTCAAAGCGCGTTTCTTGGCTTGAAATTGCCACAGGGTCAAGCTTGATTATTGCTAAGCCATCCCATAATGGGAATCCCGCTTCTATAGGAATAGTACCAGCCCCAAGGCTTGATTGATTTTGTGTGCTTGTTTGACTACTAAAATTAATACCTGCTGTAATATAAGCCTGATTGTGTTCTACCATAGAGGCTAACTCACGTTTAGCATTATTAATATACCACGGGGCCTCGTCGTCTAATCTGTATAGCTTATAATTAAGCGCAGGGTCGTTGCTTGCCTTTATGCTGCTGTGTGGCTCAATGGCCTCTTTGTACCAAGTTTCAGCATAAAAAGGCTGTTTTTTACTTTGCGCAACTTGGGCTGCTTGATAATACATTTCTTGATTATAATCAGATTTAACTAATAAGCTTTTTGCTAAATCAATAGCATTGGTATCATCATTTAAATCTATCAGCGCAGTCATTAAAAGCTGCTGTTGATACAACTGATCTGGTTGAACATTTTCGATTAGTGAAGCAATGATATTATCAGATAATGCGTAGTTACCTTGCTCTCGGCTAATTTGCGCTACCGCCAGCTGAGTGTCAGACGATAAAGTGCTTCCTGTTTGTTGCTGTTGTAAATATAAGTCTATGGCTGCTTTTGAACGATTTAGCTCAATGTTTGCTGCAATCATAGCCTCAATGACTGCTGGATTATTAGATGAGCTTTTGGCAAGGCTGTTTAACTTATTCAATCGTTGCTGTGGTTCGTTAAACTTATTTATATGAGCAACTTGCAATGATAACCAGCGCACCTGATCATCGACGGTTGCCTGTTGAGGTAATTGATAATTGGTAAACCAGTGTTTTATTTGCTGCTCGTTACCACTATCTAAAAGCCACTGCCCATAGGTCATATGCCAATATGGACTTAAGGTATTATCGCGCTCTAAGGCAATTTTTAGTTGCCTAGTGGCATATTGTAACTCGTTAATTTGTTGCCACTGAACGGCAAGTTCAGCTTGCATTAGTGGAGTTAAAGGCTGAGCACCTAGCTCTGTGAGGTTGTAAATTATTGTGGCTCTATCCACAGGGTTATTATTTTCAAGTTTATCGAGTTTTGCATTCACAGACAGTTGTTGGGCAAATTGCTCAATATCACTTGTTCGAGCGTTGTTGGGAATATATTGAAGCGTATCTAACGCGCCTTGATAATCATTAAGTGAACTAAGAAATATAGCATGGCTGTATCGTAATTCGGCATCAAGCGGAAATTGCCACAATGTTCTATTATAAAGCGCTTTGGCGTGAGTATTTAAACCTTGTTGTTGGTATACATTCGCTAAATCATAGTACAGCCAGCTTTCCCGAGGGGTTTGTTTAATCGCTACCAAAAGTAACTCAACCGCGTCGTCAAGTTGGCCTTGTTCGACTAACATAGTCGCTCTTTGACGCAATTGCTGGCTTTGTAATACGGTATAATCTTCAATTATAGCTTGTTGTTGAGCCCGTGAAAGTTGGTAATAAAACTGATTAATTCTATCAAAGTTATTATCAACACTTAATATTTCTAACATACCACGCAATGCAGAGTTATTTATTGGGTCATTAGCTAACACTTTATTATAAAACTGCATGGCTTGCTGATAGTTGCCTTGTGCTTTATATACTTCAGCTCTGTAATAATTAACGGTATCAGGACTCTCAGCTAAGGTATCTGCTAAATTTAGTTTCAGCTGGGCACGTTTAAATTGCTGTGCAGCAATAGCAAGTTGAGTTTGTTCTATGTATTGCCAAAACTTGGCCGTTTTAGCTAAGTTTCGGTATACAGATACTAAATCAACCTCAAGCGTACTTCGTTGTGCTTCTTTGAAATATTTATACGCTTTTTCATTTCTACCTTGGCGGAGGTTTAGTAAGCCTAAGCTATTTAATACTTCGTGATCATCAGGCCTACCTTGGTATGCACGAAGCAATAAGTTTTCAGCTTTCACATATTGCTTCTTTTCAAGTGCATTTGCACCTCTCACCCAAAGCTTATAAGCCGGATCTGCCTGTTTAATTAATTCGTTTTTTAAATCAGCTTTAAAGTCTGAAAACTGTAATTTACCTTTGCTGCTGTTAGGGTAGTGACTAATGTATTCACGGTAGGCGAGGCTAGTCTCTTTAGTAATTGGCAAATTTCTTAGTGCATCGAGCCAAGCAAACTCTGCTGCAACACTGTATTGATTACTGTGTGCATAGTGAGTATATATCTCAAACGCCTTTTTACTTTGTGGATCACGCTTTAATAGGTGTCTTGCATAAGCAATATCATACCGGCCTATATTAGGGTAGCGCTTACGAAGTGACTGATACCCTTTAAGTGCCTCTTGCCAATTATTTGTATCTACTGCAATCCAGCTAATATGTTCAAATTCATATTCAGAATTAGGATAAACGGGGGAAAACAATACATCATATATTTTTACAGCTTGCTGGTATTGCCCCGCTTTAGCCAATAAACGGGCTTTTTGAACTTGTTGCTTCTCTTTAGTGCTTACTTTAGCAAATACTTTCAGCTGTTTAACGCAATGCTGTGAGTTATCCAGCTTACTAAACTGATCTATAACTATTTGCGCTCTGGTTGGGTTGTTTAACGCTAAATATACGCGTGCCTGAGCGCATCTTGCCAGCACGTTATTGGGTGCAATACTCATTAACTTATCTAAGCTGTCAGTCATGAGTAAGGTGTTTTTTTGAATTTCACCTAACTCAATTTGGCTCACAAGCCAATTAATTGATTGCGTATCTAAATCTTTCGCTGATTGGGCAAGCAACGGGCCTGATGTAAAATAAAAGGTACTTAACAGTGAAACACCTATCAATCCTTTTAGCGACATTCAGTGCTCCAATGAGGTGTCAATTTCCCCATTTCATCGATAGCGAATTGCTTGTTTACGGTACTCGTACCAAATAAGTATAAAACACTGTCGTAGTAACGACTTTTTGTAAACGAAGTATCGATCATCAATTTTTGCTGCAACGCAGTCATTGCCTCGTCTTCATTAAATACAGCGAGCAGGGGCAGTAGTGCCGCATCAAATCCTCGCGGGCCATATTTTTGTACTTTCCCTGTTTTTGCATAAGTATTTAGAGGGGAGCTAGATAATCTAACAACATGGTCTGACATTGGTTTAAATTGTTTTACTAACGTCTCTCTGTAAGGAGCATCTTCTGCCATCATACTGGCCCATAAATAAACACGTATAGCGTTATAGCTCCCTAGATCAGAGGTTGTTTTATCGTAATAAAACCCTTTACTTGGTTGATACATTACCCAATCAGGGCTAACACCTTCTTTACTCGTTTCGAGTATCATTTGAGCGGAGTTATCATGCAGTTTTTGCCAAGGAGAGTGAGGGTACAATTGACTTAATTGACGGAGAATAAAAAGAGGGGCATAGCTTGGATTGAGTTTGTATTGATCATTTTTATATTCAAAGCCACTTGGCGCAGGTAACAAAGACAGTCCCAAGTTAGGGATGTATGCGGTTTCTTCACGCATGATCCGTTTGGCCATTACCGCAGCGAGTACACTGTAACGTCTATCTTGCCAAAGTATTCCCGCTTGAGAGAGCGCGTATGCAATCCATAAATCAGAATCCGATGCTGGGTTTGAGTCCAATATCGACTCTTGTCCATCATCATTAATACCCCATTGCCACGCTGGAAGGCGCGTGCTCAAATCACCTTCAGCGAGATTAACCTCTGTCCAATCTAGCACTTTATCAAACGTTACGCGGTCATTTGCTATTAATGCAAAAAATAACGCGTAGGATTGTCCTTCAGATGTGGTGATCGATTGTTTGCTGCCTAAGTCGATTACGCGACCATCCGAGGTGATAAAGTGATTTTTGAAGGTTTCCCATTGTGTCCAAGGTTCACACATTGTTTGCGCGAAGCTTGTTGTTGTGAACAGTAGAAAAGCCAATAATGAATAAATCTTAATGTACGTATTTTTCATTATTCGTCCCCTTCAGATAAACGTTTTTGAGTTAATATACCGAGTAATCGCCAAAGTAAAAATGAGATAAGCAGTAGTATTAAAATAGATAAAAAGGCCAAAACAAATGGATGATCAGAGAAATGAAACCAAATCAAAGTATGGATAGGGATCTGACCAACATAATACAGGTCGTCAGTGTTTATTGTTTTAACTCCTTTGTTACTGATGACCGTTGCACTGCCTTTAATTTGTGCCGTGATGGTGTCGTTAATTAACGAATCACTTAACAGTGTATATGCACTATCTGAAGTCGCGATCATTGATACGACAGAACGATCTGAATTGAACGGCGATTGATACCCTGCAATTATCCCAAGCTTGCCTCTACTATTAATGCTTACATTAATTTTTTCAGGTTCATTATCATGATAGGCACCGTTATATATGGCCTGATTGACGATACGCTGATTGTTTTTTAATAGCACGCTGATAGCTGTGTCTTTTGGTAGTTCAGAATTTAGTGCATCGGGTTTACCAATAATAAGAATATCGTTCTGTGATAAATCTAGATCACTAGTTGGAAATGCGATGCTTAAACGGTGTGCAGGGTAGCCTGTAATTTGGCCTAAGTGGCCAGTAAAATTAAGGAGTAATTCGACAGCTTGCGCTGAACTATTTGGTTCAATAATAAGGGTTGTTTGGTGTAAATCAGCGTACTTTGTAAAGGGAAAACCACTGTTTGCAAACACGTTTAGGTTGGGTAAGGCAATGTAATGGTGAAAGTCACTCACGTCTATAGTTGAGCTTCCATCGATAACGCCGTACTCACCACCGGCAGGCACAGCGCTACATTTCCCTGCTTTTACAACACCAAATTTAAAGTCGTATGTTAGCTGGTTTTTCTTACTAAGATCTAATCCTGTTAGCTCAAAGTCACGTTGCGTATGGGCCATATTGTTATTGTTCAGCAGCGGCATAAAACTGTTTGATTCGACAATTTGCGAGCTGTCGGTTGCCAATACAAAACCGTTAATGAACTTTCCGTTGATAAGCATATTTAATCGTGAAAGTAATGCTTCATCGGCAGGTGCATTACGGTAATGTAAGTCAATAGGAATACCTTCTTTACGCCAGGTAAATAAATCTGGTGCAAAACGAACATCTAAATTTACTGGCCGTCCTTGAACGCCTTGAGATTGCAACTGATTGGGGTATTCGACAAACTCCTCAAAGGCAACCGGTCTATCTGAGCGAACCCAGCGAGGTGCGTCGTAAGCTTTTCTCAAAGGTAATTGATTGATCGCATTAACGCTTGCAGTACGGCCGGTCATAACTTTATGGCCGAATGCTAAACCAAGCGCGGCTTCTTTTAACTGATTAGTATCCTTGCCTAGAATAAGTAACACTTTTGCGTATCGATTAATTGGGCTTGAAATAATCTCAATGGTTGGTTTAGTGACATCTGGGTAATCAAGTAAGAAATCTGGTTTATTGTCATTTGTAGCAAATACAACGCTATGCTGAGTCGGTGTTTTATTAAATGAGACCGGAAAACTTGCTTTGCGCCAATCAGCTTTCGCTCCAAACCAGCTTGATAAAGTTGCCGCAGCTTCAAGCGTGTTTTTATCTGTTTTAGATGTGAAAATAAACGGCAGCGTGAGTTGAGTGTAATCTCGTTCATCAAAAAATGGCGCTGGTAGGTATTCCAGTAAGCTTTCAAGTGCAAGCGCTTGTTGGTCAAGCATGATAGCGCTATTTTGACTAAGTTCAGTCCAAATTGTTTTACTAAAATCGTCTTGGCAAATTAAATCGTAGTAGCCAACCAGCTCAAAGCGTACTTGGTTAAAGTCTTTGATGAACTTTGGGTTTAACTCAAGGCTGTGTGTTGCCAGTGACTCTATTTTTTTGTTGTGGTCATTAATGGGCATAACCGTGATTAGGTTGTCATTAAAGTATATTTTTAGATGCGATACTCTGCTAATTAATGCAGGGGAATGGCTATAAGAAAAGTTAAGCGTTAGCTTTTTACCAATTTTGTCTAATCGGTTAGTAAAATCAACAGTTGTTGCGTTGTTTATACCATCGAGTTTGTATTTATTAACCCCCAAACGCTTAAAGCTCAGCGTCAAACTTTGCGTTGGTGCTTGTTCTGGGTACCCGGCATCAAAAATACTTTTATCTGCAAGTGGCTCTGATGCGGCTGCAAATAAAGAGCTGCACAACACTAAAATTACAAAGGCAGGTTTAAATATATATTTAGTCATATTGGTTATAATACTTTATTGGTTTTTTCGGTAATAACGACACTACAAAGTTAATTATGTTTGCCATCAAAATTATAAATGGCTTAAATTGACTTGGCGCATGATAAATCAAATTGGTAAATCCTCTCAAGCTGGTAATACAAACATGTTTAAAGCTGTAAGAAGGTCTATCGTGTTTAAAGTTTTCTTGCCAATCTATCCAAGCATCCGCTCTTGAGAAGGTACATTGGATAAATGCTTTTTGTTTAGCTAAATCAAGATCGCGTAATGTTAAGCCAATTTGTGTTTTACGGGTGTTGCAAATATAAGTCGGAAATGAAAATTGCTTTTTGCCTCGGCTCATTAACAACTCAACTTTATCATTTTCACGACAAGGGTGGTCACTAATGGTTTCGATACCAACACCACTGTCAGAGTAATCTGTAATTTTAACCTTAATCGTACGACCGTTTTCTAACCGAATAGCCGCTGGGAAGTTTGCTTTAATTCGATGAGAGCTACGCACTTGTTTTGCTTCTGCTGCAACGGCAACCGCGGCGCCTAAAATAATGATGTTGTAGCTAACCCACAGCATACTGATCAGTAAAACGCCTATTTGTGAGACATCACCAAAAATCAATCGAAAAATGGCGTAACACATACCCAGTACGTTTATTAATAATAACACGATATAGGGCTTTGATATTAGCCAGTCGTAACGAGCGGTGTCGTTCAAGCCACCTTTCTCTGTAACATTAAATTTTCCTTTGTTGGGGTTAATAAGCGCTACAGTGGTCGGTTTTAATATGTACCATGCTAATACAGATTCATAAACTTCTCCCCAAAACGAATATCGGAATTTACCCTGAACTCTGGAGTTGGTTATTTTGACCTGCATTAAGGTGGGCACTATATATAAAAAAATAGCTGTAAAAGGAGCGTATATAATGTAGGCATTGAAGTAAATTAATGCCAGCGGGGCTGTTAAAAAGACAATACGAGGAATGCCCGATAAAAAGTGCAACATTGCATTTATATAACATAATCGTTGTACTAAGCTGAGCCCTTTGCCAAGTAATGGGTTATCAAGCCTAAAAATTTGCGCCATACCGCGGGCCCATCTTATTCTTTGGCCTACATGCGCTGACAAACTGTCAGTTGCAAGTCCTGCAGCTTGTGGAATATTAATATAGGCCGTTTTGTAACCTTCACGCTGCATGCGCAATGCTGTATGGGCATCTTCGGTGACCGTCTCCACGGCAAAACCACCAATATCGTCAAGCGCTTTACGCTTTAAAACGGCACACGAGCCACAAAAGAAGGTCGCATCCCACATGTCATTGCCGTCTTGAATTAATCCATAGAACAACATATTTTCGTTCGGAATCTTGCGGTGGTTATCAAGGTTTCTTTCAAATGGGTCTGCTGAGAAAAAGTGATGGGGTGTTTGCACTAAACACACTTTTTCATCATTCATAAACTGTCCCATGGTCATTTGTAAAAATGAACGAGCTGGAATATGGTCGCAATCAAAGATGGCAATATACTCGCCATCAGTGTATTTCATTGCGTGGTTCATGTTACCCGCTTTTGCGTGACTATTATCAGGCCTGTCTAAATAGCCAACGCCTATCTCTTTTGCTAACTGTGCAAATTCAGCGCGTTTACCATCATCTAAAATATAGATATTTAACTTATCTGCTGGCCAATCAATGCTTTGTGCTGCAATAGCGGTGGGTTTAACCACGCTTAATGGTTCGTTGTATGTCGGGATATAGATATCAACAGTTGGCCACTTAGACGTGTCACTATCCATCGGGATTGGCTTACGCTGCAATGGATTGATTGTCTGAAAGAAACCTAAAATTAGCACGAGCCAAGCGTACGTTTCAGCGAGTAGCAGGCCCAAACCTAAAGCCAGTGCAACAGGGTCCCCCCAATTGAGTGTATCAGTATAGCGCCACCATAAATAACGTGTTGAGGTTGTGACAGCAAGCGTGATCATTGTAATTGTGGCAATTTGCCCTTTAACGCGTCTTAAGGAGTAGGCAACAATTAATATTAGGCTAATGTAGATTGCTTGTGCTTCAAGGCTAAATGGTACAGTAACAAATACAAAGACTGTAAAAGCAATGACAAAATACAAGGTAATTTTGAGTAATTTACTATTCCAAATAGTTGCTTTTTTTACACGTTGATACGATTCGCTTTGAGTTCCTACTCTAAGCTGTAGCCATATTTTTTTGAATCGCCGAGTAAGCTTTCTGTCAGTAAAGCGTACTAACCTAACTGCTTTGCTAATGAGCTTGGTGCTGGTTTTTATCACAGCTTCACTAGGCTGGCGTTTAGTCGATACTTTAAATGTTGCTAAATAAAGGCTTTGTAATAACACTCTAACTATATTTGCTGGTGTCGAAACTGGCTCAGATACGTGAGGGTATAAGTATTTTAACTTTGTTTTTATGCGTTTTTTCTTATTGTTATCCAACTTAATGAATAATGAAATAAACAATAAAGCAAAAGGCATTAAAACAGCACCAATCACACTTACTTTGTGGTGATTAAAATAGCTATGAAATTTAAATAAAATAAACCGCACTAATTTTTTTGTAAAAAATAGGCTTAGAGTTAATGAGAATAATCGTTCAGCCACATTTGTTTTGTTACTGTGATTAATCATTATCTGTTGCTCGAGTAACTAGCCAACTAGCAAGCGTTTCAAAATCATCGTAGGCAACACTATAAGGGGCGCAATTGACAGCTACATTTCTAAAGGCAGTAGACTCTTTAATAACCTCATCTTTATTAATATGTACAGGTGCTAGCAAGGGGGTTTCAGATTGCCATATTTGAAGCAAGTCAGATTCGAGCTCACTGGCGGAGTTGTAGTTATTTACTAAGAAATAATGTTGCCACTTTTTTGCAGATTGGTTTAATTGGAGCAAGCGTCTGTAAATAAGGCTATGGCACACTGCATCACAATTAATTACTTCTAAAACAATGTCATGAGATGACAAGTCATAATCTTGTATATCTTGGTGTGCAGGGCAGTCAAATAAAAGCCAAGCGTTGTCATTTACTTGCAGTTGTTGTGCTGATTCAATCGTTTTTTGGGTACGTTGTGTGTTGGCAGATAATGTACCAAAGGGTAAAAAAATCACACCGTCATCATCAATGTGAAACTCATCCAGTGCACTTTCAAACGACAGGTAATTACTCCAGCCAGAAGCATGCTCCCACGGTAAACCAAAATGCAGGCCCAAGTCACTTTTAGGGTCGAGATCAATAGCGATGACATCTTCGTCTGATTTTCTTAGCGCGCAGGCAAGATTAGCCACAATCGAGGTTGCACCTGTACCGCCTTTAATTCCTTTGAGAAACACTTTTTTCATAATTTGATAAACGATTATTTTGTATTTATTGCAATATCAAACATGTCGCAAGAACGTGATACATCGCTTAATAAAGGATATTTTTCAATTATTTGGTTATTCTTTTGCACATCAACAATTTCAATATAGGATGAAGTCTTGCCACCAAATCGGTTTAATAAATTATCAATATCGTACTGGGTGAGGATATTTGATTTTTTTACTGCAAACTCATTCATTAAGACTGTCTCTTGTAAATAAAACGCTATAAATTTTGTTTCGATATGGACTTAGTTAACATTATATATAGAATGTTGGACAAAACTAGCTAAAAGTATTAATTATAGGATATGACGTGCCTGAATTCGATATAGAGGGGTTGCCGAGCTCATTTACCGAGCTCAAAGCCAATGCAACATACATATTTATATCTCCTCTAGATAATCAAGTTATAGAGTTTGCCTTGCAGGCTATCTCGAGCACTTCGTCAGCGCACCTGTTTATCTTATCATCTCAAATCGAACTGTTTTACGAATCGGCCCACGGCGCTAATTTAAACGCTCTTCATGAAAGAGGCAACGTACATTCTTTTTCATTTGATTACGCTGTCGCACAAAAAAAGCAGCTTAGTTTTACTAACAACCTACTGAATGAACTGAAAGTGTATGATGAGCTTGCGGGCTCCACGGTTGTGCTTCACATTCATACCGACTTATTTACGCGACACTCTCAAGCGCAGTTAACTGAACGACTGAAGCAATACGATAAGTTTGCGAAAAAAAACCAACTGACATTCATCTTTATTGTTACAGGAATTGAAGTTGCGCAAGTACGCAGAGATGTGCAAGTGCTCAACAAATATTTTGATGGCATTGTTTATATTTCAAATGAATCTGCTGTACGCACTATTGAGTATGATTATTGGAGTTACAGTGAGGGTGTTAAGGCGGGTGAGTCTGTTCAGCTAGAGGTCTTTGGCGATCGATTAAAAGCGGTCACAAAAAGTGAATTGAGTGAGCAAAATCCGCATCAAAATTTTGACGAAGATGATGTGTGGTTAGTTAAGACAGCAGTACCAGAAGGCACCAAATTACCGGTGTTTTATAAAACAGTCGCCGATAACGAAGCGCTGTTTAAGCATGGTAAAAAAGTTAAAGCGGCCACATTGGTATTTGCTGTGACGCGCTACACAGATTTAGCAACCTTAGCAAGCCAGTGCTTTTCGTTAAGGAACCACTGTGGTAAGAAGTTAAAATTAGTGGTGCAGAACGTAGATGGTATTATCCGCCACCAAGACGAATGTTTGTTTTTGACCTTGGGTGTTAACCTTATTTTATACAGTTTCTCAGAACCATCTCGTTTGCTTTCTCAGATTCAGTCAATACAGGGGTTTCAGTTTTCAAGGCCTTTGCCTAGCAACATTGAAGAGGTTTTGAAATATTCAGAAAGCTCGCTCTCAAAAGGGTTTTTACCACTAAAAGAGTTTGCAAAACAGGTATTGAATTACAGTGATTCTGCTGCGAATATGGGCGTAAGTGGCGTGTTAGTGGTATTACGGTTATTGCCCCGTATAGAGGCGATACATCCTTTACAGCTGTTCCATGTTAAGCGCGAAGGGGATGTGTTTAGCACTGTCGATGACCAAGTATACTTATACTTGCATGCATGTCGTGAACATGATGTTGAAAATGCAATTAAACATCTATTTAGGTTAAAAGTGGCTGATTTCTTCGATTCAAAAATTGTAATCGCCGACCACTTCTTTATTCAGCAAGAATGTAGGCGTTTAAAAAATAAGTACGATGCTGTTGAAGTGCCTGATTATACAATGCAATTACAAGATAATACTCGTCATATATTTGATAAACGACCTGCCGATAATACAAAAGCCAAGGTAGATTCACCTGAATTTAGAAAAGTAACTAGGCCTTTTGCAACGCGTTGTTTAATGAGTTTGAAGGAATCGATGAAATGAACCTAAATCAGTTTTTTATTACTTTTGTTGTTGCGTTAATCTTTGGGGTCGTTTTGAGCAATATCGCAAAAACACTTTTTGTTCATTTTATGAGGTTTTATCGAAAGCTGACATTCAGGCATGTATTACTTAAGCCGTATGAGCCGAGTATTAAAAAGAAGGATAAAATGTGAAAATAACAGGTTTAGGTATTTGGAATGTCTATTTTTTAATTAAAATTGCTTTATATGCGCGTGGCGAAATTTCATTTCATTTTATAGAGAATTTAGCTTTCTTTGCTTTTTTGGCATTGTCATTTAATCACCCTTTAGTGCAGCGTGCTAAGCACGTTTTGGCAGGGGGATTTGCGATTATTTTATTTTATTATGATTCATGGTTACCGCCTATATCGCGTTTACTGAAGCAGGTTGGCAATGTACAAGATTTTAGCCTAGATTATTTTATTGAAATAAGCGCGCGCGTGGTTAGCTTAGAATTGTTTTTAAGCCTCTTCATAGTGTGTGTGTTTTACCGATACACTCATCAATGGCTTCGCTATACTACGCTTTCATTGGTTGGGTTTGGCTATGCTTATTGGCTGGCTTCAGCGAGCGTTGATGTTGAGGTCGTCCCAGCTCAAGTATCACAAAAACAATCTCGGGTTGCTGCAAAGCAATTAGTTGATGTGGGAGCATCACTTTCTCCACAACAACAGCTTACACGTTTTTATCAAGAGCAAAGCCAATTAACCAGTGTGTTTCCTGAACAATTGCCAGAAAACCCTTTTGATGTATTAATTCTCAATGTGTGCTCTTTATCAACAGCAGACCTAAATGCAATTGATGTAGATCCGCGTGAGCTATTTAGTAATTTTGATGTCTTGTTTAGTGATTTTAATTCAGCCACATCCTATAGTGGCCCAGCAGCTATTAGGTTATTGCGAGCAAGCTGTGGGCAAACGAGTCAACCACAACTCTTTGAGTCGGTGCCTAAGCAGTGTTACTTGTTTGAAAATTTAGCTGAACTGGGGTTTGATACCTCAGTTGCTATGAACCACGATGGGCACTTTGATGATTTTAAAGGGTTAATAAACTCATATGGTGGCATAAATATTCCTAAATTAAACTTTACGAATTATTCACCCTTTCAATTCGGGTTTGATGGAAAACCTATTTACTCAGATCAAGAAGTACTAACCAACTGGCTTTCATCCCAGCAAAAGAGCAATAAACCACGTGCGCTTTATTACAATACGATCAGCTTACATGATGGTAATCAAATTGCAGGTTATGACCGCATGAGCAGCCCACAAAGTTACCCAATTAGACAAAAACAGCTTTTTAGTGATATTAATCAGTTTATTGATAAGCTTGAGAGTGCAAAGCGTAATACGTTATTAGTGCTCGTGCCTGAGCATGGTGCAGCCTTAGAGGGTGATAAGGTTCAATTTTCAGGATTACGAGAAATACCAAGCCCTAAGATAGTTTCAGTTCCTAGTGCGATTAAGTTTATTGGGCCTAATATAACTCACTCGGGGTTAATTGAGATCAGTGAGTCAACGAGCTATTTTGCCCTATCTGAAATCATCAGCCGTGCACTACGAACTAATGTGTTCTCAGGAAATACATCAATTGGTTCACTACTTGACGATTTGCCACGGGCACCTAAAGTAGCTGAGAATGAAGACACTATAATGATGTATATCAATGAGCGACCGTATATTCAGCTTGATGGTGGGGAGTGGACTGAATATCCTCAAGGTTAATATGAAATAAGGCTCAGGCACTTTGTTTTGTGTGGACTATTAGGGGAAATTAGCGGGGATTACGCTTTTTACATAAAAAATCGGGCAACTTACATTGCCCGATACTTTTTCTAGTCGGTATTAATTACAATAATTACCATCAACAAATGTCAAATCATTTAGGTGTGAAGGTCCTTCCATTACAAAAGTAGCTTCAGCGGTATTCTGATTTAATTGATAAATTTTAGCGTTCTCGCCACTTTCGCGTCCAGATACATAAATAGCCCCATCATCTGCAATAGCGATACCTGATGCCCAATTTACGTTATGCTCACCAATAAGAGAAAGCTCCAGCGTACCCTGATCAACAGTATAAAGTGCTTTACCTGTTAACACATAAAGCACATTGTTATCTGCAGAGTAAGCAATATCACCGTGAGAGAAAGAGTCACCCGGGTAAGTTAATTTGCCTAACACTGTTTTATCACCCGTCGCTAAATCAAAGTCATACATGTATGTTTTGCTGGTTGCACGAAGTGTCGTGCCATCAGCGCTCATTGCAGAGCGATAGATTGGGTATGATTTAGTTGGTGATACTAATGATTGTTGGTTGTTAGCAAGATCAAGCGAAAGAATTTGCGATACTTTTGTTGAACGGTCTAATTGCTCCATGAAATAAAGCACACCATTATGTGAAGCGATATTTGATGCTGTATTATTCAAGCCAGCTACTATTGAGTAAGTATTTGTATCTGTGTTGAAAAAGTAAACGTAACCTTCTTCGTTAGAACCAAAGTTATTAATACCATATAGACCAGAGGCGCAAGCCGTCGATACTTTTACATCATCAATAAAAGCACCATAAGAATCAGATTTCCCAGCACCAACAAACTTAAGTTCTGAACTATTTGAGTTAGCTTTAACAGTGTAAGTAAACTTCTGCCAGCCTCGGCTTGATGCGTTTAATGTATCAAGAAGTTCACCATCCCAGTAAACTTTAGCTTTATTTGTTGTTTCATCACCATCTCTACGGGCTGAATAATAAAAGCTAATCTCATAGTTTTGCTGTGCTTGTGTTTCAAGTGTTTGAAACACACTGTAGTTGGCTGTTGAATCTAGTTCGATATACTGAGTACCATCTTGTGAAGGGACGATATTGAGTGCTGTTGTTTGAATTTCAAACTTCGCATTATCAGAGCGTTGCCAGCCAGGTACTTTGTTGAATAAGCTCCAAGTTCCTGAAACTTGTGCTGTGTCTTCAAATGAACCATTTACAACTAAGTTGCTGCTGGCCATTGTAAAGCTAGATGCTAAAAGTAGAGGTAGAGCAGCAAGCTTAAAGGTTGAGTTTTTCATAAAGTATCTCCTACAAGATGACTAGTAATGATTCTGTTAACATTTTGTTTAACTTTAATTGGTACTATTTTGCTATTTTTTGGTGGTTTGGTCAAATGTAGAACACTCGGAATTTTCGTATTATTACGTTGGATTTTTCTCTACAAAATATTATTTATTATTTTTTAGTGACTTATAATTTTTTGATGGGTGTGAACAATTTAAATCACTTATCTGGTAGTAATTGAACGTTGGCTTGAATTAGTGCATAAGTCTAAATAATTATCAGGGGTCTAATAAAAAAGAATTTAGCAACTTTTATACTCAAGTCTTATCCATGTCATTTATTTTTTTCGTTTGAAAAAGAAAGCCAACCAGGTTTCTGGTTTCGGTTTAGCTTAGCGAGGATTTCAATCGCTTTTTCCAAGGTTATGCGATTGTTTGCAATATCTTTATAAACACGGATAGCGATTTTTTTACGTTTTACCGCAGCGCCGGCTTCTAAGAAAGACTCTACGACTTGAGTGGCGAAGCGCTTAATTGTACTTTTTTGCTTTTTAACTGATTGGCCGTTCTTTATATGTGCGCGTTTACTTAGGCGCTCAGTAATATGTTGAAGTTCAGCTTGGCTATACTCATTTTGTGCGTGATGGGCTTTTCTGATTTGAATAATCGCATTCTTTAAATAGGTGGCCTCAAGTTCTGAGAACTGATTAATGAGTGATAGACGTGCTAACGCTTGCCTAAAGTGATCGGCAGAGCAACTTTCATCAAGTAATGTTGTAATATTGTCGTAAATACGTTGCCACTGCTGCCAGCTGTAAACGTAACCAAGGCCTGTCCCTTTGATGTTCTGCATTCCTACAATAACTTGATGACAGTTAGGCCTAGCATAAGTCGATAATTCAACAGTCAATTCGTTGGCAGAAATTTGAGAGTCATCTATGAGCACACACTTACTGTGTGCAAGGCTAAGTAAAGTTTGTTTTAATTGTTGTTGGTTTTTTTCAATGTTATCAAATAAAGGCTGAATTTTTTTATAACTTATATAATGCTCAAATACATCTTTTAAACTTGTTTTGCGTTGTTTAGGTAAGTCAAAATCTTGATTTTTAAACCAAGAATCTAAGCGTGCTTGGTTGGTTATTCCCTCAAGCTCATGCGTTGGCAAAGTAGACTCTAGCGCACTATTAAATAGCGTAATAAGTGAGTCAAAATCCTTAATACAATGTAATTGCGAGCATAATAATTCTAACTCTTGGCGATCATTGTTCTTGATTATTCGCTCTAAACGAGCTGTAAATGCTTGAATATAGTAACTATAAAACCCATCTACATTTGTCCCTATCACGACCATTTTATCGAATGGTAAATCGTTAGCGAGAATCTCAGCAAACACTTTAGAACGGGCAACGCGGTCATTACGATTATTTATAAGTGCTATGGTCTGTTTTGTTGGATCGTTTGATAATTCAAATAGGTTTAAACGCTTCCAATTTTCAAGAGTTGCTAAACGTTCGTTGGCAGACATGCTATTAACAAATGACATGCTAAAGCCATTAAATGGTGCTGCTGTGAAGTGTTGTAAAACACCAATATCAGGAACGATACGTTGTGATGTTTCTTTAAATACAAAGTCTTTATCTAGGCCAATATGTGCCGCCATCTTGCACACTAAAGCGATATTGTCTGGGTGCTCCTGGTAAGGGTAAAGTGCTCTTATATCAGGGGGGATTTGATAACCATCCCCCCAATGAACTTGCACAAGGGTGCTTTTCTTTAGCGTGGCATCCTTTTCTAGAATGGGCATCATCGTTTGTTCGCTGGTAAATACTAAGTTATTTGGTGCGATAAAATTAGCCATTTCTTTAGCAACATCAATACCTGTAGGCCCTAAAATGTCTTCATGATCAGGGTATGCATTGGTAATAGTAGAAAAGTTATCTTGCATCCATTGGCGTAAAATCCTCACGTATCGAGGAGTTAGCCCCATGCATTCCCATAAAAAAACATCGGCTTTTACATTTTTTGCAAAATGTAAAATATCACTTTGTTCCCAAATACTCGCTTTATCAAAAGGGCGAAATATAGGTACTTCAAATTGATCACCGTTTGAACGTGCAAATATCATCGTGGCTTCACAGCCAGTTGTTTTGGTTATAACTTTAAGTGCTAGGCCACTAAAAAGAGCTGCTTTGAGCCTTTCTGTGCCTGACTTACCTCGTGTTCCCCAGCCTCCAATACTAACGGGGATTGCTTTTCTATCTCTTTTTATACGTTGACTGACATGGACATGGCGGCCCCAAAAATACAGCATAAAACCCAGTACAAAAAATATTAACTGGCCAATACTGTTTTGATAAATAGAATATAAATACTCTTTAAAGCTAAGCCACACATTTACAAAGAGCGGAGAAACACTTAACTTTTTATAAAGGTTACTAATTCCTTCTTCAACCTCAAAGTGACAACCAAGTTGTTCACCATAAGCCTTAAACTCAAGTTTAAAGCCGTTTTTTTCGAGTTTTGATAAATAGTTTTTTTGTTCAATATCGTTACCTTTTCGCAAGTTATCTAGTTGCTCAAGGTTAAGTGACAACCAAATGTATGTCTTTACGCGTTGAAAAAGTGTTGCAGGTGGAGTGACACATAAAATACCGTCAGGTGTGTATGTTTTTGCTGCTTGCTTTATATCGTCTTGACTTAACACTGATAATAAAAAATCAGGTAAGGGAAGGTGAGGGCGTGTTGAGTGCTCTTTATCATCAAACAGTGGCTCTCCTGGAACGCTTGTTGTACTTATCTCAGCAACCGTGCAGCTAGGAACATGCATAAATGCAGAAGGCTTTCTCGCTACGCTGTGGTTAAAGCTTTGACGTTTATCAGTACTTGGATTTCGCCATTCATGAATAAAGCGCCAAATGCGAAACGCGCTGTGATAACCATTACGAATGTGCCAATGATGTTTTTTATTGGTTACATTGTAGCCTTCATTTTGCTGTGCTTTACGGCTAAGTAAGCGCCCTAATAGCTCTTCATCTAATGACTTTTGATCTATCAGAGTTTTATCAGATTGTGGAAGTGAATGCTCCAAAGATGCCACCTTAGTTTGGTGTGCAAATGAAACCAGTTGTTCGCGCGTTCTCGTGATGTATCGACGAACGGCGCGGTTAGGTTCTTGATTAAGTTGGTCATTTAAACACGCTATAAACTGCTTGAAGATTGCGTCTGGATCATCTGTTTCAAGTTGTAAGTTGAGCATTATTCTAGCGCTGAGCTCTAAGGTTAAACGTTTAATTTGTATACTGTGTTTGGACTTTAATAGCTCCTTCCATAAGCTAAAGGCTATCCCGTCTGTGCTCATGCGTGCATTGCTTAATTGTTTTACTAATGTAAAACGTACTGAATCTTCTGTTTCGTGCTTGAGTCGCTCGGTGATCAGCCTTTGTAAAAAAGGAAGATCAAAATACAACGACTGCTCAACAACACTTTGCCTTACTCTTGGGTAAGTGTGGCAAGCAAGACGTTGCAGTAAATCTTCGCAGTGCTTGGTTAAATGCAATTGACTGACTAAAATTTTTGGTAAAGCGGCTAATAGAAATAAACGCTGATCATCTTTGAGTTGAAATTGATCTTGATTTTTGATGATTTGTGCCATAAATGCACGAATGTATGTAGGGCGTTGATGAATCAAGATTTCTAAAATATCTAATCGGGCTAAATGTGGTGTATGAGGCTGCTCTAATGCTAACACTAATGTTTCCACTAAATTTGCGCTGAGCTCATGTTCATCCACTGTGTTATGTATAAGTTGTACTTGATTGGCTAGCGCGCGATATAGCGCATTTTTTACATGTTCGCTTTTTGTTTGCGACAAGACATTTAGGAAAAAGTTTTCTAAATCGAGAGATTGCCATGCACTTGAAATATTTTTGGCATAATTTAGTAGATAGCGGTTACTCAAATCGCCTAGTTTACCAATTAAAAATTTTAATGTTTGTTCAATATCGGCAATGCTGTCTTGGTAGCGGTTAATGACAGCGCCTTCATCAAACCAACGAGAAAATGCTTGTTTGTCTTGTTTTAATTGTTCATCTGTTGCGCCGAGCTGTTTTGCATAATCAAGAATATGAAACTCTCTCTCAGCACTTATTTCAGCATGACTAATGCGTTCAATAAATAACAGGTAGCCGGCATCTAGTTGCTGTAGGTTCTGTTGCTTTTGCTCTACTTGATGACGCAAAAATCCAATAGACTGGCGCAGTAGCCAATCGTTCTCGTCTTCTTGTTCTGGGATCGTTTGTAACAGCTCCCATTTTGCTAAATCATCAACGAGCTGGCGATATTTTTGACGGTACAAGTCGAGCCAAAAATTGGCAATGTCAGCAAAAAGCACATGCTCTAAACGTTGCTTTAATTCTTGCTGTGTCATTTGTTTATTTGCAGATGCCATACTAATCTTGCTCTAAAAAGTGATTGAGTTGCAGTGATTCAAAGATGATTTCATCATGGGAGAAAACACTTAAACCAGTGTCTGATATATTGCCAGTAGAGAACTCTAAGCTCACATTGTGATCATTTCGAAACCAATCCTGATCCCAACGTAATTTTATCCAGCCTTGAGAAAAGTTACCTAAATGCACTTGTTTGCGCCAACCTAGGCTGGTGATATATTGCCACGTGCTATTCGGCCTATCATCATCGGCAAATTTATAATAACTGGTTAAGCCTGCCTGAAAGATGTGGCCTCGGTAAAATTGACTCCATGAGCTTCCAAAGCGTAATAAATCTAAGCTCGTCCAATCAGCGTTACTGGTGCTGCCCGCCATAAAGTTAACATAACCATCAACCCAAGGTTGATAGCGATATTGGTATTCTCCTCGCCATCCATAAGGGTGATCCTCACGGTAAAAATTATAGATGTCGGAGTTTAAATTCGAATCAAATAAAAAGTCATCAAGGGAGGCACTGCTATAACTATAAAAAGGGCTCACCTGCCATTGATGCCGGTGGCTTTGGTCTATTCGCCAAATTTGACCAATTTGAATATAGGCATTTATACCGTATTGACTTGAAAGTTTACCTTTACTAGGTTGCCAAGAGGTTTGTAATGCACTGTCTATATACCACGGGCTATCATGGTCTTGCCAAGCATGGTAGCCGTCGATAGAAAGTATGTCAGCGTCTTGCTCGCTGAATGAATATGTTAAGTCTAAACGATACCAGTTTTCATCGTCGGCAAGGCGAAGTCGCGCTCCGAGATCTAAACTATGGCGAGTTGGAATGTCTTCACTGGTTTCAAATATACCACGGCGGTTATACTTAACAAACGCTTGCCAGTTTATTTCTTCAGGCTTAAAGGTGGCGATTTCACTGTGCAAAGTGTGTGTTTGCTCAGGTAATATATAGGTCAATATGTCACCTTCAAGCTGGGGTTGGGGTTGATAACTTGAAATTTTATGGTGTGAGTCTCTCAATTGCCATGTGTAGAGTCTGACGTATTTTAATTTATCTGTAGTGACTTCGACTTTTCCAGCTGGATGAAAAAAAGTTCGCTCAATACGTTGCTTATACCCATTACTCTCATTGCCCTTAAGCATTTGCTCAAGCTTTACCAATCTATCCGCAGGTAGTTTTGCAATTAACGGTTGGTTTGGTAGTACCGTGTAAAAGAGTAGCTTTTTTGGTAGAGGAAGATCATACCAATGCCCATGACGATACTCCTGTGCATTCAAGGTTATAATCTGCGATAAGTAAGGATTGAGCCAATGCAATGAAATGACATTGTTTACAAGTTCCGATTTATTGAACCCAAATGCAGTCACCTTGTCTGGCTCAACAGACCATGTTTTTGTAGTATCACCTAGATTGATTGCAATATTAGCTATATTTCCTTGTGATAGCTCTGCATTAGAAAAGTGAAAATTCAAACGTATTTGATCTGAACGGGTTTGCGATAAGTCTAAATTTAGACTGTGTAATGGGCGCAGCAATAACCCGCTCTTAAAGTCATGCTTACTACTACTGCGTGATAACTGATCGCTAAAACTTGCTTCACTGAGCGAATCAACCGTAAGCAACTGGGTGCCAGCAAAGTCCGCGTATTCCTCAAGGGGTGTCCATTGACCATAACTTTGCACCCGAGATAGTAGTGGTTCAAGGCTTTCAGGCAAGGTGACAGTTCTTAATTTGGCGAGCGCTTGTGTATACTCATTTATACCAAGAGTATTACCAGATAGTTTGAATAAAGTGTTGTTTAATAATGCTTTTTCATTTTTAGAGGGATCGTAAACCAAATCAAGAAATGACTGCTGCCAATAATGAGCCGTAGCCATGTCTTGAAAAACAAAATCTTCTAATAAAAGCGCAGGTAAAACCTTTAAACTTATATATGCAGGGTTATCACTGTGTAGTCGAACAGACTCGCCTGGCTGTAAAGTAACTAAGCTTTCACTGGCAATAGATAGCAATTGCCCAGTATCTTCTCGTGCTGTCGTTGAGCTTATATCTGAATAAATGGGCAATATGCTTTGTTGTTGACCTTTGGTGGCGAACATCCAGCTCATTTTATATTGACCATTTTGGACACTCTGACTGCGGGCTCTTATGGCGAATGTCACCGGTTTATCTGTTGCACTTATAGTAACTCCTTGTTGGTTGTTTAAAACATAAGTCTGAAATAAACCATTTGGGCTAATTAAGGTGTTGCTGCCTATATGTGCTAAAGAATAAGCTGTTTGATTACTATCTGCTTTAGCGTACTTACGCCAATTTAAACGCGCGTAACTATTTTTTAATTTTGGATCAGTTATTAGATTGTGGCTAAGCCACAGTGCTAGCAGGTGGCGCTGCTGTTTAATGGCAAGCTTTACCATAGTATGTTGACACGTATTTATTGTATTGGCTGCATCAGCACACAAGCCTAGCAGTTTATAGTCTTGCTTTAGGTTGATGTATTTTTCTAGTAGCGCTTGTGCAGCATATTTTTTAAGTGTTGGAGTTGCGGTGCTTTTATATAATCCCTCAAGATAGCTTTTAGCCAGTACACCTCTGCCTTGTTGTGATAATAATGCAATGCGCAGTTGCCATGCTTTTATTGCAATGGTTGGGTTTGTTGCATTTACTAATGATTTTAGTAATTGTAGTGATTTTAACGGGTCACTTTTACTTAAGTCATGTGCTTTTGCAAGCTGGTTATGCCAGTGCACTTGTTGCTGTTGCGTTTCTTTTACACTTACAATTTGCGGGTTGTAGGGGACTAAAGTGTTAATGTATTCGTCGCCCATTAAAGCCAGCTTATCTTTAAGGAGCTGGCTGATGATAGGGCTTTTTTCTATTAACTTACCAGGTTGCAAATAAAGTAGCTCATTGTTTGGTAAGTCTAACAATTGTGAACTTTGCATTACATATTCTATGGGCTTACGTTGTGGTTGCAGGTTTTGGATTTTTATTGAGCTGGTGGCTAAGGGAATAGCTAATTCAAATGTTGCAAACTTGTCGCTTTTTAATAGGTTTAAATGCCATTGTTGATTACCACTGCTAACTAAAATATGGGTGTCAATGTGACTGCGGGCATGCAATGTGATTGTAGGCTTGACGCGTTGTTTTGTTTTAAGATCAAAATGATGAGGTTGTGCTTTTAGAGAATGTACTTGAGCATACTCTTTTGTCAGTACAGGGTAGCCAGTATCATCAACAATACGCATGCCACTTAAGCTATCAAAGTGTTCGAATCGGCTATTAAAAATAATGTTATTATGGGCGTTGGGCATTAAGTAATGACTGGTTGAAATTGTTTTTAAAAGGTCTTGATAACGACGCTGGGCAAGCGCGTTATTTTTTTGATAAACACTCGAATTAACAGCCGATAAATCGTGATTTACATATATTTTTTTCAGTGTTTTATCTAGATTATTGATCCAAAATGGTTGGAAGTACTTTTCCTCTAGTTTATCCAATGCTTGATCGTCATATAGAGCGTGATGACTTTGTTCGACCTTTATATAAGCAGCCGTTTCGCTTCGAAGTGTTAAATATTCACCTTTTTCAATGGCGATATAATCAGCATTGGCTAATCCAATGTGCTGTGACGGGTATTCATTTGCTCTACTGGCTAATACACTAATAATTGCAGCGGGCCTCTCATTAATAGAAGCATATACTTTGCCGTTAATATCATGACTGAGTAAATCTTTACGCACTGATATTTTTAGTTTTTTAGCATGTTGAAAGTATAACTTAACCTGCTCACCAGCTTTAAAGTGATAATAATACTCAATATTTTGACCATAAGTAAGACGTGTAATATGCCTAGGGAGTTTTATTGCGTGGAGAAAGCTATCGCTGTGCCGCAAATTTTTACCCACCATGACATTAAACGTTTTACCAACATCTAAATGATTCGTTATTTTAATAATTCGGTTGTATGGTTGGCTAGGCAGCTGGCAGCGTGATTTTTTACAGGTAAAATCACGCTGTTGGTTCAACCTTTGTTGCGCAAGGTGACTGGTACCGGCGCTAAGAATAAATATATTAAAGTGACTACTTTCAAGTTCAAGCCATTGTCCTTTAGGTAACCACAAATGCTGGCTCTGCTTCGCTTCAAAAAAGTTTGAATGTTGTTTTTCTTTTAGTGTGAGTTCTGACCCAACATTTACCCAAGTCGGAGAGTTTAAGACGTTGTCGTTACTAGCAAATGCATAAGTGCTCACTAAAGAGAAAAGGCTAAAAATAAAGACAATCACAGTGAAATACATTTTTTTAGTCCACTCATTAATTTAGGCTGTTGAATAAGTTTTTTACGTAATGAATAACTAAGTTCAATATGGAAAAATTCATTTTTTGGCAATGTAATACTGTTTAAAATATTTTTAGTACCACCTAGCTCGGCTACTTCTAATGGGTAGACGGCGCTTTTGAGTTTTAAGCGTTCATTGAAGCAACGGCTTATTTTTTTCACTTTTGCCGAGGGCGGCCGTGCCCCCTGACTGATAATGACATCAAGAGCTTGAGCTTGCTCTGTGCGACGTTTCTTTTCATCAAAACCATGAATTTGATAAATACGGGTCGCTGGCACAGTACTGGCGTACGATTCGATGAATGCATTTGCAACACTGTAACGGGACTTACCTAAATCGGCTTTAACTCCCAGCTTGTTTAGGGTATTTCGGTGTTTTGTATTGGCTATGAGTACTTGGCACTGTGCGGATAATGCCTCTGCAATGTCAAAAGTGTATTTGTCAAAATAACGGTGTGGTGCATAGATAATACAGGGTTCTTCGCGCATGCTATAGCGTATGAGAGCGCCGGAAATTAATTCATGTTTATCATCCAAGATTATTTCTGCATTTAGATGATAATTTAACTGCATCACTCTTTGATTTGTCAGCCACTGACTAAGCTGTTGTTTTAAAGTGGCATAATTATCGGCAACACTAGGTCCTGTTGCGCTTAATGCAAAGCTCAAAAATAAGCTTAAAAGTAGGGTTGGTTTAAAGAGTTTCATCGTTCCACCACCTTATTCTTTGTTCTTCATTTTCATACTCTTCAAGTATGGCAATCCAAATCGTTTTATCACTGCTCAACGTAATATCATTAATAGCCCTTATATCACTGGTGATTTGATTAGTAATAGCAGGGTAGGCATATAGTGTGCTGTCTTTAGGGTGTATCAGGAATGCATCACTCAGAGCGCTTGGTAATAAACGTAACCGTTTGCTTTTTAGGCTATATTCATCTGTTAAACCTCGTTGATAACGAGCACTTTGTGCAATATTAAGTATGACGGGCTGATTTATTTTTGAGCTATAGGCTTTCACTACAACACTTTTTGGTCGAAGTGACGGGTAGTTCAAGGTGAGCGTTTTATTCGCTGCTAATTTATATAAACGTTGTTTAATCCATGGCCTTGGACCTTGCCAGTTTTGATAAATAGCTTTAGCCGTTGTTTTAATGTGGGTTAAGTTATTAAAATCAGTGTCTTTTAAATCAATCTCTTTAGCGCTATTTTTATTTTCTTGATACACAATATTGGCGGCAATAGTATCCGGGGCTTGTGCTGATGTTTGTATCAACAGGTGTGATTGCACTTTTTCGTAGTTAAAAGGGGTAGGTTCAGTTAACGGTGCAAAGTATTTTTTGGGGCTATTTATTAAGGCCACGTTGGATATTGGTAGAACTGAAAAAAGTTCTCTTGATTGGTAAAAGGTGTCTTCGATAATGACTTCTGGTGGTTCTTCAAAAACGCGGATGTTTATGTAAGCGTCGTTATCAGTGAAGCTATAGTGATTATCTGCTTGTTGCTCATACCAAGCAGCAATATTGTAAAAGTCTGGTGTTTCTTCACAAACGGTGTGACACACAGTTCGTTGGTAATTAAAATCACTATTACGAGACTTGACTCTTATCAGAGCAGGTTGATTTGAAATAACTTCTAGGCTGGCCGCTTTTTCCCCAACACGTAAATATAATGCTTTGGCTTTTTTAGTTAGTTGGCGCTGTGTTGTATCGAGAATAATTCGGTCAAATTGTGATGTTTCACCGTCATAAAATACGTTAAACCTTTCTATTTCCTTTTTATTTATATCATATACCACGACTATCGCTTGGCTGTTTCGGGGAGCCCGTAGCTCAATATTAATGTCACTATTTGCTTCAAGGGTGTAGCGAGCGTTAATTGTTTCGCTGATTTTATAAAAACCATCTTGCGATGTGAGTAGCGGCTGCATTGATTTAAATGACCAGTTAGTCAATGTGCTTTGAGTACTGCAAATAGTCACTAAGCCTGGCAGTAGAGGTTCGGTAATGAACTGAGTTGTTTGCTCATATTGTCCAAAACTAACTGTTTTCGGTGCAACAAATTGATGCAAATCGTACCAAACTAGGTCGATTTTTGCCGTGTTGTTTTGCGTGAAAATTAAACTATCTGGTTGTTCTATTTTGATACTTGCACAAAGGTGCTGATCGGTATAGTAATCGTCTAGATTTAGTTGTTGTTGGCTGAAATCATACGTTACGACATTGTAAGGTAAGGTTTCGTATAAAATATCTGATTTAAAATCGATGCTTGGTATTCCTTGTGGCGCAAGCTTTAACCACTTGAACGCAACTGCACTACTCATTTCTGACTCTGATAAAGCATTAACACCAAGACTTAAATAATTTGTAGCTCGCTCACGTCTTTCTATTGGTAGTTTTAACCAAGCGCTATCTTGATCTTGGGCATTATTGATGGTCTTTGCATGCACTCTGACGACAACACCTTTGACGTTAGGGTCCTCTGGGATTAATCTTAAGGAAATTGAAAAAACACCCTCAAGTTGTTGTGAGCTAATATAAAACGATTGCCCAGATGAAACGTGTAAAGCCTCACGCTGTTCAATAATTTGCTTTATTTGGTGCTCGTCATCGGCTGGCGTTAATTTAGTTGCATGATGGTAAATACGGGTTTTAATAGGTTTGTTTTGCTCGTCATTTAATGAGTACTCAATGGCATAATTAATAGGTGTATCGAGATTGAGCTGTTGCTGAAATATGGCATTTGAGAGCACTCGAATAGAGCGGGTACGTGATGGTGAGTATGCAAAAATTAAGGGCTTTTCAGTGGATAGCCACTGGACATTAGAGCGAGTTTCATCGTCTGAGCGAGCGGTTATAGGCTCGGCAGATTTTAACCAAAGATAAAAGCTAAACAATGAAAAGCCAGCGGTAATTAACAATGTTAATAATACTATAAGCTTAAAAAAGCGCTTAATAAATTGCATAAGTGCCTTCCATCATCATGGTGTTAAAACGTGATTGATCGGTTAATCGGTTTGTCACTGGATTAAAAATAGCGAGCAACTTTGAATTTAAGAGTATAGCGAGGGCATATTCTTGTTGGCCTTCAAACTCTATAGTTTGTAAGGTGCAGTTATTAATGGGCTTACATAGTTGTGCCAGTACTGTTAAGCGTTGTGAACTACCATACTGTTGCAGTACGTCATTAAAATGCTGTTCTTGATTAAAGCTTAAATCGGCCCAGTCATTTGGTGACAGTGTGCTGATATTTATTGTTTTTACATAGGGTTGAGCAGATATTGCCAGCAAGCGTTGTAATAAACTTTGCTGATTAACTGAAAATTGTTTTTTAAAGTCAGATGCTAGCCACAATGTTGCAAGTTCACTTTGTGACGTAAATACTTGATAGCCAGATTGTGGTGAAGTGCCTAATTCAAGCCCTCTTGTTGCAGTTTGACCTAATACTGTTTGATAGTTTACCGACAAAGTGTTTAGGCCACTATCAAGGGCATCAATAAGTGCCTTATAGCTACTGCCTGCTTGAGTAGACTGAAATGCCAGTGCTGTGGGTCTAATCCACGATGGGGCACTATGACTACGAATTTGTAAATTAAGTACATGCTGGTTTTGTGCATACCTAAGGTAGCTTTGATGAACAACATTAAAAAGTGCGTCAATATTGTTTGGCGCTAATACATTTGCTTGCGGATGCGCATATGGATGAGCGCCAGCAATCATAAGCTGTTCAGCTTTACTGGCAATAAATAACTCAGTCGCAAATTTAAGTGTATTACTTTCAAATAATGGCCGAGGGACTTGGATATTTAATCGCTCACTATTATTGAGATTTAAAAAATATACTCCTTGGCCATACCCAAGTGCAGGGCCTTCTAAACTAGGCGCAATTAGGAGGAAACGGCCTTGGCCATTACGAACCAAGCTTAACTGGTAGCCCATTAACCTAACCGTCGAATTAACCTGCTTGAGTAGATTTACTACATCACCATCGACCATTTTTTCACTTAGGCTGGCTTTTAAATTGTACAGCGGGCGTAAAATTTCAAACTCCCATAAAGCCGCTTGATTAGGTGATAATGGTTTATACTGGCCACTTCCTTTTGCGGTAATATAGTCTGAATAAAAATCCACCAATTCGTTTAGCGATTTATTGACGTAGGCGATTTCATTTTTTGCTTCTCCTTGATTATCGCGAGCAATATTAGCTAATAACGTAGTGTAGTTTTCACGACTTAAGAAAGCTTCAAATAATTGACCTTTAAAATTTTGATCGGGCAAGGAGCTTGTTGTTGCTAGACCGAAGAATGTCCCTTGATAACCAAGCAGCTGCTGAACTAATCGTTGGCTCAATTCGCTGGGGATCTGGTTATATATCCAATATTGGCTCGACGCACCTAACGTGGTTTTTGCTAGTAAGCGGCTGCTGCGGTTATTTACCTCGCGCACTTGAAATATTTGCTCAAGATCCATCGCCTCAATGAATGCATAATAATAATCACTCTGTTGATTATTTTGAGAGAGTTTTGCACTGGGTGTTAAGCTTGTACCAAATACCATAGCTTGAGCTGAAAAATGCTCAAAAATATGACCTGCGGAATCACTTGCAAGGCTTTCCGACGTTGGATAAGGCACTGTGACTATAAAGTTTGCTGAAGGGTTGCGCGCAATAACAAAAAATCCTCGTTGAGAGGTTTTTCTCGTATCACGGATATAAATAAACCGTTCATCAAATTGAAGTTGAAAACCGAGTTTAGCGAAACGTGGTAGGTTATTCTGTATGTTCTGTAAATTATCGGGGGCTTTGTTTATTTCATTAATTGCGTACTTAAAATTGTTTTTGTCTTGGTTTACTTGGTAAAGGCTCAATTCTACAGTGTCTTTGCTATCGGTGTACAAATAGCTTTTATACTCACTAATTTGTTGGCTCAAGGTACTCGTTTGTTGGGTTGGGCTAAAGCTATTAACGCCGGTATCTATAAATAAAGAAGGGATAAACATAATAAGAAAACCAATGGCAATTGCTAACGAACCACCAACAATTGACGTTTGAAACGTCGCTCTTATGACGAGACCTAACGCACTTTTTTGGTATATTTTTAAAGCTAATAAAGTAGATAACATATAACCAAAGGCAAAGGTGTCAGTTACTTTTATCTCAGGGTAATAATGGACAACAAAATAGTTTAAAAAGAGTTTATAAATAAAACCAATGTTAAAGAAAAACAATAATAGTCGAGCGCCTTCAATATTGGCATTCCTTAATCTTGTATAGTTAAGTAATGATGCGCCAATAATTAATATAATGGCTGTTTCGGCAAAAGAGGTGAGTAACTTGGTTGGTTGCATTAATTGTAAAGCAAGTAAAGCAGGCAACATGATGCCATTAAATTCCCAGCCATATTTTATATTCGCTCTGGATGCAAAAAATGCCGTTATTACTAGAATGATGTACGCTTTAGGCGCAGCAATAATTGAAGCAGCAACCGCTTCATACATTATAGCAAGGTTAGCAATGCTAAAATTGGTCATTGGCATGAGTGCATAGCGCACTAGTAAATAGGTAATAACAAGCTGAATAATGGTCACTTTCATGCCGTATTTAAAACCGCCGTTCCACATTACGTTTGCGGTTAATGCGATAATAACTAAGCCAAGTGAATAAAGCTGTGAAGAGTAGTCAAAAGTAATATCCCAACCGCTTAGGATATTGGCAATTAATGGCCAAAAAAGGGTGTCCATAACTACACGGACTAAAATACTAATTAAGATAATAGCGAAAAACCGATCTCGGCCAAACATTTCCCCGTAGCCAAATTTTTCCATAATGTATTTAGCGCTAAAGCGCATCAAGCCATACACCACGACAGATTCAATAATAATAACGCCAGCAGAGGTAGGGCTTACAATAAGAAGTGGTACAAGGTAACCCGGAACAACTAACCCGGTTAAAGGGAAGCCAAAGCGTAAGTTGAGTAAACATACAACGGTGATACCAATCCATACAGTGGTAATCACCGACTGACCAAGTCCACCTCCAGATGGAAACAAGTGTAAAATTAAATCACCCACAGGTTAAATTACTCCATTAAACTTGTTGTTAATGGCTGCTGCCTATTTAGGGCATCAATTAACTGTTTGCTGTTAGGCATTTGAGATATTAAAGAGGCAATGTCGACAAATTCAAACAATATCCCTGAGACTTGAAATGGCTCCCCTGATGCGCTCTGCACGCTGGCAGAGTCCACAGCTCTAACATTAAGGATGTAAACTTGATTATCGAGTTGAGCTTCTAGGTAAATTTCGCCCTTTTGAAGTGTGATGTAACGTAACTTTCCTTTTGCAGTTTCAATATCTAAATTAGTTACTTGGCAAAGTAAATCTAATGCTGTCATTTCAAATATTGAAAATTGATGACGTGAAGCTAGCTCCTCTAATGCTTTATTTATTTGTACGACTTGGCCAAATAAATTAAAGAGTATAGTGGCAGATCGAATATGATTAAAAACATGCTCTAGGGTTGTTAACTTTTGCTCCATTTCAGTAATCGACGTTTTTACTTTTTGGCTTAAAGGCTCTTGAAGAGTTAGAGTAAGTAATCGCGATAGGGTGCTATTATTGATACTCGTTTGTGATTCATATATCCGATAATGGAACAGTAATTCACCTACTTGACCTGCAAATGCATTAACATTTTTTTCAAAGGCTTGTTGATTAAAATCCTCATTAGGGGTTACGGTCATTGCCCAAAAACCGCGAACGTCGCCTGCATAAGTTAATGGCACTATGTATTGAACTTCACCCTCACCTAATTCTTCAAAGAATGGTCTTTCTATGGCGATGACGGTCAATGCTTTTAAAGCGTCAGAGTATGGAGGGCGTTTGTAGTCACGTCGCATCTCTTGTATATCAGTAAGGTGGCAGTTGACAGCTCTGATCTCTGACAGGCGATGTTCACCCTCTTTACGGGCTAAAAAAATTGATTTGTTTAATGCTAATTGTTGACTAATTAAGCGCGTGATTGAGTCCCATGGTGAACTTTGCGAGATAAACGATTGAGGTAAATATCGGCCAATCATTTTTTGCTGTATGTTTCCAATTAAATTAACAAGCTCATATTCTTCATTTAGTTTTCTTATAACAACAACCCAAAGCAAGGTATAAAATGTCAAAACAATCATTTGACCTACAGGCAGAAAAACGTACTGAAAAAATAAAACAAAATAACTAAGTCCAAACCACGCAATACTCAATACAGAGGCTAAAACTAGGCTGTAAACAATTGATAGCTTTTGATAAGCAAATAACAGCGTGATAGAAAGACATAAAAATAACAATGTACTTTGCCACGGTTGAACAATTAGCACTGCGTTTTCTTTTTGCAGTGTGTCTGCAATATAGGCCACAAGTAAAAGGTAATTTGTGCTCTGCGAAAGCTTAGGTGCATTAAGTGAAACCCCTAACCCTGCATTTTTTTGCCCTAAAATTATGAACTTATTTTGTAATTGACTGGCCATAATGTCCATTGCCATAAGGCGTTCAGCTGAAAACTTAGGTAATGCAGCCGGGGCTAGTTCAAAATTGACTAATGCAGTCGTATTTTGGGTTTTAAATAGAAGGGGCCAAATAGAATGACAGCGAGTCTTATCCGATGATGTAATTTCAATGTTATAACCAGCCCAATCATTTAAAGTGGGCAGGCAGTAGTCATTATCTGGGTGCGGATAATAAACAGTCTTTTGATCAGATTTGCTCACATCGTTATTTAATTGTAGCTGCTCATTTGACACAACAATGATATGGCTTGGTTCATAGGTTTGTAATTGTTTAACTATTTCAGTGTGTTCGCGGCTCAGGTGCTCGCTTTCAATAAGCACGACTTCACTTTGCTGACTCTGTGTTAAATGAGCAAGTTGGCTATATAACAACGCATTCACAGAATGAAAAAGTGAGAGTGAATTGGCAACTATAATGGTGCTAAATAACATCATTATTAGCCAGAAATTTTTCTGGCGTTGCAATAGTGATAGTTGGTGCTTTAAAGCCACAGAAGATCCAATGAAAGTACGTTAGTTAAAAGTGCTAAATGTAAGCTTGTATGTGACAGGTGTGCTGGAATCGGCGTATAAAAAATCAAACCCATGCATTTTTTTTGTTTGCCAAACGCCTTCATCAATTACGAGCTTATCTTGCCACGACACCATCGCAATATCGTCTAATGCTAAGCTGGCTTCATCGTTGCTGGGAGGAAAATGTCTAAAGGTTACTTTCACCCCACGTGCTGGCAGATTTTCTGGACCTAATGTAGTTGTGTCTGCTGGTAACGTAAAATTGTAATTAAATGCTTGCCATGAGTATGTTCCTGCTTGTGCGATATCGCTATACTCTGTAGAGAACTCTAGCGCATCTTCTGCAGTAGTCGTGACTAACTTTAGCTCTAATCTACCTGCGTTCTCGCCTTTCATATAGCCAATTAAGCTGAAGTCTTTAAATGCTTGTGTTTGACCATTGTTATCATAAAATTCCATTGTACGTATTGTTTGTCTGAACGGAATTATTGAAGGCGTATTATCAAACTGTGTTCGTGATGAACACAAGGCTTGAAGACCACTTCGAACATTACTTATACAGGGCGTGACGCTATCGCCACTGTGATCCCATCTTGCAACCTCAAGTTGTTCATCATCATTATCCCAATCTTCAAAGTCGCCAAATATCATCATGTCACGGCCGAACTTAAGGGATGTGGGGGCATCGCCTTCTATTATTTCTATTTTAGATAAAAAAGCGGCTGTTGAGGGGGCATAATCGCGTAAATCAATCATACTCTGCTCTGCGCTTAGTGAAACTGTTTCAGTGTGTTGAGTTACTTGCATTTGGTTTTTACTAAAGTATAAATCAGCATACCCATCTCTAGGGATTAAAGTGATGTTATCGTCCGAAAGGCTTGCGAGTCGGCGGATTAAATAGTTACTTAAAAATCCATGTGTGAATTTAGGTTGATACCCTTCTACATAAACAGGATAAACTACTCCACGTTTTGTCGGGGAACTACTGTCTGTGTCAACCTTAACCATCACGGCAACACCCAATAAGGTTTCCAATCGGTCTTGATCAAACATAAAGTTACCAAGGCCTAAAATAGCAGGTACACCATCATACATTGCAAAGCCTTGAGCAACGTGCGGGTGGTGTGCAATCAAAAGATTAACGCCGTATTTAGCAATCGTTTCAAATCGACTTTCAATATAAGGGGTAGGAGAGTAAGAATACTCATCGCCGCCATGCATTTGTACAATTGAGTAATCGCTGTTGGTTATCGTATCTTCAACCGCATTAATCACTAATGGTGTATTGGTTAAATCAGCAGCCCCTCCTTTCGTTTCGCTGGACACATAGTTTATTTCGTGCTCGTTCCCAGGAATTGATGTAGCTGAAAATAAACCTAATTTAATCGTGCCAACATCCAGTAACTTTGGCGCATAAGACTCTTGATTATTCTTACCAGCACCACTGTGAGCAAACCCAGCGTTATTGACTTCAATAATTGTGTCATCAAGTCCGTCTTCTAAAAAGTCGTAAACGTGATTATTACCAAGAGCTACGTAGTCGATCCCTATGTCTGTTAATCCTTGCAATGTTTCAGGTAACGAGAAAAAAGCAAACTCTTTAGTTGGATGTACTGTTTGTGGAGTCCCAGTAACAGGACTTTCTAAATTAACAGAGGCAAAGTCAGCAGCTAAAAATAAAGGGGCTACGTATTGTGATAGCTTTTTAGCATCTTCACTTGCACTAGAAGGTCTAATTAACGCTTCATCTATATTTGGAATATCAGCTGACATTGTTGAAAGTGAGGGGTCGAGGTAGCGACGACCAAACATTGTGTCGCCAGCAAAGAGTAGCTCTACTTCATTTGTTTTTTTGCTAAGGAGTGTGATTGTTTTTGAATTGGAAGTGTTACTTATACTCAGTGTTTCAATATGGGGCAAATAATTAGATGCATTTATATCTAACCGGTAATTTCCATAAGGCATGTTTTTAAGCGATATTTTGCCTGCATTGTCACTTATATACACAACACCATTTAATTTTACGGAAACATTACTCGCAGCTTCATTATTTTCATTCAAAATAGTGACGGTAACAGAGTCTGTATTTTGAAAGTATTGCTCGCGCAGTTGAATTTCAGTTTGTTGACTCTGAGTTTCCTCAGTCTCGTAAGGGTCTTCTACCTTACATGCACTGATAAAAATAATAATAAGACAAGGCAGAGTTATAGTTCGTATATTGTGCAAATTAGTCTCGTTAACATTAATATATTGTTGTTGTATGTTTTTTAAGTGTAAATTATTTTGCTTATTCTTAAAATGGCAACAAATCACAAAGTGTGAAAATGTACCTTTAAGGTTAGTACTAAAACTACATGAAGCCTATAGGAAATGGCTTAATTTAAAATATAAAGTGTAATCGTCCAAAAATCTTTACGATATACTATCCTCATTCGCTTTGTTCGCGTATTATTCGCGGAATATTGGTTTTCTCTTTTTTGAGGGTGAAATGCGTTTAGATATACACTGTGCAGACCGGATTGGTATTGCTCAAGAAATACTTAATATTTTAGTGAACTACCAAGTTGACTTAAAAGGTATTGAGGTTGATTCAGTTAACTGCCGTATGTATGTAAGTTTCCCGCCTATTGAATTTGAACAATTTCAAAAAATCATGCCTTCAATTCGTTTGATTGAAGGCGTTATGGATGTTCGAACAACTGCATTCTTACCTTCTGAGCGTGAACATAACGAACTAAATACGCTTTTAAGAGCCTTGCCTGACGGAGTAATTTCAATTGATGCCAAAGGCTGGGTTAGACTTTGCAATGACGCTGCATGTAAAGATTTACAATTAACAGAAAAAGAAGTTATTGGCTCAAATATTAATAACTTACTTAAAGGGTTTAATTTTACCCGTTGGCTAGAAAGTAAAGAAGTGCTTGGCCAAACAACGCGCGTTGAAGTTGCTGGTGAAGACTTTATTGCCGATATCTTACCAATTTCAGTGCCGCAAGGTGCTGAAGGCGATGTGCTTGCCGGTGCAGTAATAAACATAAAATCTCAAAGTCGTCTAGGCCAGCAAGTCAGTGCGTTTAGACGTTATGGTCAAGAGAGCTTTGCAACTATTCATAACTTTAGCACTGCAATGCGCAGAGTTGTGCGAGAAGCCCGTAAAATGGCGCAGCTTGAAGCTCCCATATTAATCACAGGTGAAACGGGCACAGGTAAAGAGTTGTTAGCTCGTGCGTGTCATTATGCTTCCAACCGTTCAGTTAAACCGTTTATTGCGTTGTCGTGTGCGTCTTTGCCTGATGATGTTGCAGAGTCGGAGCTCTTTGGTTATGCAGGCTATGAAGAAAATGCTGCTCCTAAGCGTGGTGTATTAGAGCAGGCTGACGGCGGTACGGTGTTTTTAGATGAAGTTGGGGAAATGTCGACTCAGTTGCAAACTAAATTGCTCCGATTTTTACAAGACGGTACGTTTAGAAAAGTAGGCGATGAGAACGAAGTAAAAGTAAATGTTCGCATCATTGCTGCAACGCAAAAAGATTTGCCCGCGATGGTTCAAGAAGGTGCGTTTAGAGAAGACTTATATTATCGGATAAACGTATTAACCCTTGAGATAGCTCCGCTGCGTGATAGAAAGGCCGATGTTGGCCCGCTTGCTGAGCACTTTATACAAAAGTATGCACAGCAAAATGGCCATGCAATACCTGAATTATCGGCAGAGTGTTTAACGTTTTTACAAGATTACCCGTGGCCAGGTAATGTACGCCAACTCGAAAATGCGATTTACAGAGCTGTATCACTTTTAGATGATAATGAACTCAGAGTTGAGCATTTGCAATTACCTACGTTTACTCACGATTTAGGGTATTTGGAATCGGATTTCGAGGGGTCGCTTGATCAAGCTGTTAAACGATTTGAGGCGACGTTGCTTCGTAAACTTTATCCGGCTTACCCAAGCTCACGTCAACTCGCAAAACGCTTAGGTTTGAGCCATACCGCTGTTGCAAACAAACTGCGCGACTATGGAATTAACCGTAAAACAGTAAAAGTTTAACCCTTTAATGGGCGCTATTGTTTAGTGCCCATGTCTTTTGTTACACCATCAATAGCAATTCTATCAATGCCATCATTGTTAAACTTAACAGTTATACTGATATTATTACGTGCAAAAAAGTAATCTTTATTATCAAGGCTAATTACATAATCACCTTTTACAGGATCCTTGAATTTACTCTTTTTAAGTTGTAGTGAATGCTCACCAATTTGCCAATTAAATGTTTCGATGAAGCCATTGTTAAATTCTTGAACCCAAATTTGCTCTTCGTCTTTAGATAGGGTTATAGCGATAGAGTACGACTCAGGTAACTGCATCGCATAGCTTTTACTACCAATCTTAAATTTACCCTCGGCTTCATTCCAACCAAAGCCAAATGAAAATGGCTTTTCTACACCCGTTGGGTAGCGAACTTGACCTTCACCAAGGTAATCAAAGTCAGCCCAAACAGAACTGCTAAACATTACACAAGCTATCGCGGTCGTGAAAGTTAATTTAGTCATTTTTATGTATACTCTTTCTCATCATATAGTTGAGATTAGAGTAGATTATTCTCCAATGCAACTTACTGTGTTACACTCGAGCTATTCTTGACTGGTAAGACCTTTATCGTGAACCTTTATTTTCGCCTTTTATTGCTGTTTTTTAAGATTAAACGTAACCGACACTACCAATCGTTATTGGATACTGTTGATATCGAGTATAAAGCGCTCCCTACCGACTGTGATATAAACTTACACCTCACTAATTCTCGCTACTTAGCTATGATGGACTTAGCGCGTACGTGGATGACAGAGCGAGTCGGTTTATTAGGGCCTATATTGAAAAAGCGCTGGTTTCCAATAGTTAATGCAACTGCCATTACATATATACGTGATATTAAGCCGATGCAGCGTTATACCATTAGCACGCGCTTAGTTGGTTGGGACCACAAATACTTTTATATTGAACAGAAGTTTCATTCTAAAAGTGGGTTACATGCAATTGCTTATGTCCGTGGTGTGTTTAAGCGTAAAAAAGGAGTTGTGAGTGTTGAGGAAATGCTCGAAGTGGCTGGGTTTAATGATGTTGCTCCAATTTTACCTGCTGAGGTAATGCATTGGAAAGAAATGCTAGAGCAAAAGAAGGTAACAAACTTGCCTTCTTAATTGCATAAAAAAAGGCCTTGCGGCCTTTTTTTGTTAGTGCGTAATCTTAGAAGCTGTACTTTACACCTAGCATAGCTACCACAGGGTCAATCTTAACTGTTGAGGTAAGTGCCTTTGCGCCATTTGCATACACAGTAGCATCAGTTTCAATATCCATTACAGACACCATCGCGTGTAGGCCCCAGTTTTTATCAAACATGTAATTAAAGCCAGCTTGTGCTGCTAAACCAAATGAGTTATCAAGTTTTACTTCAACATCATCTGTGGCAAGTACTGATTTGAGTGCTGCTGATGGCTCTTCATCAAAAAACACTGTGTAGTTAACACCAACGCCTACAAATGGACGAAATGCTGATTGACTGTCTAAAAAATGATATTGAGCAAACAATGAAGGTGGTAGATGCTTGATTGTTGCAATTTTATTGCCTGCTAAACCGCCTGCGCCATTTACGTCATGAGAGAAAGGGGTTGCAGCCACTAACTCTAACACCCAGTTATCATTTAATGCGTAATCAACAGTAATACCTAACTGGGTATCTGAGTCTGCTTTTAAGCCTAATGCTGTATTTTCATTAATCGCTGAGTTGGTATTGTCAGGGTTTACATTAATAGCACCGACATTAACACTCAGGTTTGCACTTGCAAAAGGAGACGCGATTAATAGTGATGTAAATAACGCTGCGCTAAGTTGTTTTTTCATGCTGTTCTCCGAGAACGACTATTTTTGAATTGCGACCATTATCAATCAACTTAAAAATAAAAAACTGTTCTAGATCAAGGTTTATTAAGCACAATTGCGACGTCATAAGTTTGTTTGATTTAGATTAAGTTTTTGTCCACTTGTTATAGAAATATATTGACGTCGATGGATTTCGAACTGTTCATCTTTAGGTCATGGTTTTGCGTTATAATAAGCGCCTAAATAAGGCATGCTATGAATCAAACCACTTCACTTTTTCTTAATGGGTCTATCGCCAAAGCGCTTACAAAGCTCGCGATACCGATTATTCTTATCAATATCTTGCAGTCAGCTTATCAATTGACAGATGCGTTTTGGGTTGGCCGATTAGGCGCCGCTCAAGTGGCTGCTGTATCAGTGAGTATGCCAGTTACATTTTTAGTTATTGCGATAGGTTCTGGACTGGCAATGGCTGGTGCTATTTTATCTGCTCAATATATGGGAGCGGGGCAACAAGAAAAAGTAAATCATGTTGCTGCTCAAACTATGCTAATGGTGACAATCACCGCCAGTGTATTGGGTCTGATTGGATACACTTTATCGCCATATTTTTTAACGTTGTTAGGAGTTGACGAAGTTGTTTACGACGATGCGTTGAAGTTTATGCATGTATCCTTTATTGGTGTAGTTTTTGTTTTTATTTATGCCATGTTCCAAGCATTAATGCGGGGGATTGGCCAAACGAAGGTGCCTTTAATCATTGTTAGTTGTACAGTTTTACTAAACTTTGTGCTTGACCCTTTATTTATTTTTGGTTTTGGTGATTTTAAGGGATATGGCGTAATGGGCGCAGCGTTAGCAACGCTCGTTACGCAAAGCCTTGCTGCATTGACTGGTGTTATTATATTTATGCGCGGTCGCCATGGTATTCAATTAAGCTTATCAAGCTTTATTCCTGATTTAGCCTATATAAAGCAGGCTTTTGTTTTAGGTGCGCCAGGCTCTGTTGAGTTATCTACCCGTGCATTTGGTTTAATTATTATGTCATTTTTGGTAGCGAGCTTTGGTACTCAAACCATCGCGGCGTATGGCGTGGGTTCGAATGTGCTACAAATGATAATGATCCCAGCCATGGGATTGTCGATGGCTGTATCGACCTTGGTTGGGCAAAACATGGGGGCTGGCAATGTGAAACGTGCAGCGCAAATTACCAAACTTGCCGTCTTATGGGGGTTAATTGGATTATCAATCATTGGTGGGCTTGCTTACTTTTTTGCTTCAGCGCTGGTGGCATTTTTTATTCCTGATGATCCAGATGTTATAAACCAAGGTGCACATTTCATAAGGGTAATGAGCTTAACATGGGGTGGGATTGGGGTGCAGCTTTGTGTTGTCGCAGCATTTAGAGCGTCGGGCAATATGTTAAACGCGATGTTACTGGCCTTATTCTCTCAGTGTGTGGTTCAGTTTCCTGTTGCATATATTTTATCAAAGCACACACTATTAGGTGATCACGGTATTTGGTACTCGTTTGCTGTGACCAATATTGCTGTAGCTTTATTATCTTACCTGTGGTTTTGCAATGGGCGCTGGCAACGAACACGCCTAACCAAAGAAGATAAAAATATTGCTAAAGTTACGCAAGAAGCCTTTATAGAAGAGGGGAGTCATTAAGCGGTCATAAAATCACGGTGTAATAAACACTTCTATGTTAATAGGTGTGATTCTGATGACGTTATCTATTCAACCTACATTATTTGCTAAAGAGAATGAAGCCCAAGCAGTTGTTGATTACTTACAGACGCTGATTAAATTTAATTCTGTGACTCCGTACCAAGCGGGTGCTATTGATTGGTTAGAAAGCCAACTAGATAGACTTGGTTTTGAGTGTGAGCAATTTACGTTTAATAATGTGACTAATTTAATCGCTAAAATACATTTTGGTGACGGGCCTATTTATGCTTTTTCGGGGCATATTGATGTTGTTCCAGCCACAGCTGAACATTGGTGTGTGGCACCTTTCTCTGGCGCTATTTTAAACGACGCTGTTTATGGACGCGGTGCTGCTGACATGAAAGGAGGTGTGGCTGCTATGCTGCGTGCAACTGAGCAGTTAGTTGTTAATAAAGAAGCTAAAAAAGGCACCTTTTATTGGCTAATTACCTCAGATGAAGAGGGGGAGGCCGAATATGGCTCTTTATTAATTGCGGAGCGTCTAGCTCAACAAGGAGTTAAGCTAGATGGTTGTATTGTGGGTGAACCAACGAGTAATTTACATGTTGGTGATACAATAAAGAATGGACGACGTGGTGCGCTGTCAGCGCGTTTAAATATAAAAGGAAAGGCAGGTCATGTTGCCTATCCCGAAAATACGATTAATGCAGCTCACTTAAGTGCAGACGTAGTTAAACGCCTAACTAACATTGATTGGTCTTGCGATGAGCCAGGTTCCAATACTAGCCTGCAAATTACCGGGATCAACATCGACAATGTGGTTGACAATATGGTGCCAGCTCAGTGTGAGGTAACGTTTAATGTGCGATACAGCCACGGCTATAAAAGCGCTGATATAAAAAATGAAATTCAATTTGTGCTTGGCGATTTAGCGCAAAACCTCAATATAGAATGGGAGCGTCCGTGTGAATCATTTTATACCAGCCACCAGTCTCAAAATTGTTTATTAGCGCATGTAGAGCAAGCAGTATTGAGTGTGACAGGAAGCTATCCTCTATTAAGCACCAGTGGTGGCACATCTGATGGGCGCTTTTTTGCTAATAATCATACCCAAGTGATTGAATGCGGGGTCCGAAATAATACAATTCATCAAGTCAATGAACATGTGCCAATTGACGACTTAGTTAAAATTGAATCCATTTATACAACTTTGTTAACTACTCTTTTTCGATGTTAGCCAGTTTGACAGTTGCTTACATCTTTGTTACTTTTTTGGGTAAGCTTTCTGTAAGTAATCAGATATTTTCTAGTTACAGAATCAGAAATACCTGTTCTCACTCATTACTATTTTGGCTTTATAGTCAATTTTGTAAAACTCAGTAAAAGTATAATGTTTATCACAAAATTGAGAACCGAGTATGTGAGAGTCGGAGTTAGTTTAAAGAAAAGTTAATTTCTATTATTGGTGAGTATGTAGTCACTAAACAGATTGACCCCATAGTTTATCTGATACTACTAATTTTTCTGTAAGTAGACTTAAGCTTAACTTTACATACATATGAAGAGTATCGATCAAAAGATGCGCTGTATTTTTAGTTAATTATACAAATAAAGGTTATCGTATGGGCATATCAGGTTTAGGTATTTTAGGTACGTTGCTCGTTTTAGTTTCAATATTTTTGGTTGCACTGATACCATTTTATATTGTCTATATCATAGTAAAAAAAGCTGTGAAGAGTGGAATAGAAGAATCCTTGAATAAACACAAAGATGCATAAAAGATATTTGAACATTGTTTCTGAGTTACCCCACAACATTAGGTTGTGGGGTTTTAAATTATAAGGTCGCTTTGCCCAAATAGCGTTTTGCTTTACTTGCTTTGACTTTTTTAAGATCCACTAATACCAGCCCATCAATACAGTTATTGAACTCTGGGTCTACGCTAAAACTTAAAAACTGCACGCCACCAGGCTCACACAATTCTGTGTATTGCTTAAACAAGGTAGGAACTTGTGCCCCCATGTTGGCAAGAATATGTTTAAGCTCAACAAAGTCCTCTTTGATATCATCACCGCAAAAAATGCTTTGGCATTGTTTAAGCTGCTGCTCTGTCGGTTTAAATTCATTGTTTGGCGTGGCAATTATGTCTTTTGTACCATAGTAATGCTGGTAGTAATGAACCAACATGGCTTTAGCCTGATCAGGTAGTGCATTAGATACACTGACAGCACCATAGAGATAACGATACTGGGGGTAGTTTTGTATAAATGCTCCGATACCGTACCATAAATAATCTAAGCTTTTGCGTCCCCAATATTTAGGTTGCACGAAACTACGACCAAGCTCAATGCCTGCTGCAAAATAAGGGGTCATCTCATCACTATAAGAAAATAAGCTATCCGTGTATAACCCTTTTCGTCCCTGTTTATTAATAACTTCCTGTGCACATGCTAGACGGTATGCTCCTACTAACTCGAGTTGGTTTGGATCCCATAAGACGAGATGCTGATAGTCCATATCATATTTATCGATATCACGGCGCTTTCCACTGCCTTCACCCACTGTGCGAAACGATATTTCGCGCAAACGACCCAACTCTCTAAAAATGGCGGAGCTTCCTTGGTATTGGTACAAATATATTTTCATACCGTCGCTCGTTGTTCCGAGTAACTGACAAGCCTCAATGGCCTTTTTAAGTTCTTTTTTACACTCAGATGATGCAATTGGGGTTTGTGTTTTTAGAGGAAGTGTTTTTTTACTTACCAATCGGTATAGCTGCTTTCTAATGAGGTTAACGACTTCTTTATCTTTCAAGTTTTCAATTAAATACGATTCAGGAGGAATTGATGCGCCTATTTCAAACTCAAGAGATTTTTGTCGTTGTTTAAACATTTCCTTCACTAACAATAAGCTAGCCAATGGCTTGTAAATCATGGATGTGCCATAAAATAATGGACTATTTTTTGCCTTGATAAAAATGGGTAAAATGGCGCAGTTCGCTTTTTTAGCTATGCGAAGAAAGCCGCTATTCCACTTGCAATCTTTGATGCCCGTTGGGCTTAGGCGAGAGACTTCCCCAGCAGGAAAAATTAAAATAGCGCCCTCATCTTTAAGATGCTTATGAATATTGCTTAGCTCTTTCTTCTTACTGGTGCCAGAGAGGTTATCGACAGGTAATAGTAAAGAATGCATAGGCGTTACTGACATCAACATTCGATTAGCAACTACTTTTAAATCTTTTCGGGCACTAAATAAAACTTTGATCAACGCTAAAGCATCTAATGATCCGATAGGGTGGTTAGCAACAATTACTAGCTTGCCCTCACTGGGAATATTCTCGATTTGCTTAGGCTTATAGCGGGTATCAAAGTCAAGCTCATCTAATACTTGCTCTACAAACTCGATACCTTCTAAATGTGGGTAAGCATCGCCAAATGCAACAAACTCTTGCTCATGGAGTAAGTAACCCAACCCTTTTTTAACTAACCCTTTTACCTTCGGAGAGTTTTCTAATTGTGGAAGGTTAGCCGCAATGACTTTATCAACACTGATCATAATTACCTCATTGTCTTTGGTGATCAATATACGAACAGATTAAAAGTTTGCTATGACAGTTAGGTTGCAGTTGTATGACTTTTTAAAGAGGGTATTTAACATTGGTGTTTATTGAAGTGTTTAATATAATGAAAAAAAACGGTAGAGAAAAATATGCACTTACTCATCGCGATTAGTAACCGAGACTGCAAAAAGTTAGTTAACACACTGCAAACATACTTACCCGATGTGGAAATCTCGCTGTGGCCACATTGTCGTAATTTACATACTGTAGAATTTGTCGTTGCATGGCTTGCGCCTGAGCAAATGTGGCAACAATTACCCAATCTTAAAGCTGTCTCATCATTCGGCGCTGGGGTTGATAGTATAAACTTAGACTTGTTAGCTGATGATGTTGTGGTTACACGAATCGTTGATGACGCATTAGCCGATGATATGGCTGAATACGTGTTAACTCACATTCTAGCGCAAAAACTGAAATTAAAAGAGTATTTTAGTAAGCAGCAAGCTCAGCTTTGGCAACCCAAACGAGCACATAAATTTAACCATGTAGTATTTTTGGGCTTTGGCCAATTAGGCCAGCACTGCGCTAAACGCTTACTTGCCAATAAATTAGTCGTAAGTGCTTTTTCACAAAGCCCGAAACAATTTACTGATGTAACCTGCGTTCATAGCCAAGAAGGACTGACAAATATTTTATCTAAAGCAGATTACCTCGTATGCTTATTACCTTTAACGGCCCACACTGAAAATATTATTGATAAAGCGCTATTAACTCAGCTTCCTGAGCATGGCGTTGTGATCAATGTGGCTCGTGGTAAGCATGTTGTTGAAGAGGACTTAATTTGGGCACTTGACAATAACGTTATACGCGCAGCGACCTTAGATGTTTTTAGGCAAGAACCATTGCCGAAAGAGCATCCATTTTGGTCTCATGATGCAATTACAGTCACTCCACACTGCGCTGCTTTGTCGAGTATTGCCAATGTAGCAAAGCAAATAGCAGACAATGTCCAACTCCTCGATAAAGGGTTAGAACTAAATCATCAGGTTGATAGAACAAAAGGTTATTAAAATTTGAACAATTCATGGTGTATACATGTTGTTAACATGTGTGATTTTAGTTATTGTAGATGTGTTGCGAAAAAATAATAATAAAAACAAGGTTAACTATGAAACACCAACAAGGCGGCGTTAAATTTAGTCTCATTGTTCTATCAGTCATCCTTATGGGTGTATCAGCATGGTTTAATCAGGCTAATGCCGATGAGCCAAATCAAGCTGAAATCACCCAACAGGATTAATCATACCCGTTGCGAGAGCTCAGCGCTTAGCATGGCGCTCTCGATTCTCATGTTTTTTCTCATCACTCTTTTTCAGTAAAACATAGGTAGCACCTATACCGCCGTGCTGCTTTAATGCTGTGTGAAATGCTAAAACGTAATCTAGCTCTTGTAACCATTTGTTGGTGTAACTTTTTAATATACCTGGTGTTTTCTTATTTTTAATACCAATACCGTGGCGTATTAAAACTACGCGGATATTTCTTGCTTGGCAGTCAGTGATAAAATCGAATAATGATTCTCTAGCGGACTTTAACGGCTGCCCGTGTAGATCTAGCGTGGCGTCAACTTGGTACTTCGCTAAGCGTAGATTTTTAAATACACCATCCTGGACACCCGCATTTTTATAACTTAAAAGTGAATCTGGGGGTAAAAGCTCTACGCGCTCACTACGAAGGTAATTCTCATCAACCGATAAATCTGCTTCAGCTGCTTTTCTCTTTTCTTGTTGTGATAAAGAAGGGGCCGTCTTTGAGTGTTGTAATTTGACCGTGTCATGATTTAACGGCTTTACATCTTCCATGGATGATAAAAATAAATCAAAATCAGATACTGACATAGGTCACCTTAAATTAGCTTTATACGTAGCGGATTTTAGCCTAGTTCACCTTTTTAGTCATTGAGCAGATAAAAAAATACCTCGGTGAGTCATCTCAGCGAGGTATAAAATTATCTTGGGAGAGATATTAATTCGTCGTTACATTTAGTTGCCCAAAAGTATAAACTTTGAACAGGTAGAATGTATTGATCAACACTAAGCTCATATTTGAAATAACACTCGAAGACATTAAGTCTAAACTAAACGATAAAAACAGTAATACGCAGGCGCTAACAGCTGCAATACGTAGTAAAGTTAGTTGATTGATAAATAGCGCCCCTAATCCAAGGGCTAACAGAATAAAATTTAAAAGCCAATCTAGCTCGTTTAACATGGTCGTTTCAGTGTACTTGTGGTGAAAAAGGAGCGCCATTATGGTGATCTTTTACACAGCTTTCAACCAAGTAATTTTGTAATTTTCAGATTAGTTTTATTAATCCAAAATAAGTTTTTTCATCGCGGCAAAAAAGCCACTTTTTTCTGTTACTCGGTACTTTTGGCATGTAGCTGGTTGCTTAAGGTCTTGGCAAAGGTAAATTGTATTGCGCTCCAGATCGGCTCTAGGCTGCAAGCTAGAGTCAAATAGATTGGCACCATAGCCGAATAGGCCTGGCCAATAGACACTCTGGGTAACTAAACCTAGCTTCTGATAAGTTATCAATTGTGGTTTTGGCGTAATTAAAAAGCCTAATACGATAACAATTAAACTTATTATTAATTTTCGGCTTTTTGGCTTGTTTTCATCCGCACTCACATTATTCGCTGTATTGGCAGTACTTTGAGCTGTGGCTGCGGTTGTTTTCTTCGCTGAAGACTTTTGCGTTTTATTTCGCTGTGGCGTTTTCCCCAACAGAGATTGTTTTTTTATTTTATTTGACATAAAGCAAATCTGGCCTTTTAAGCAGGTGTCTCTATAATGAGATCAGTGTATTAAAAAATTCTTAAGTATAATAACTTAAACCTAGCGGATAGCCTATGGGGATCAAGTATGAATGCGCAGCTTTCAATTTTAATAGTCGATGATGTAGGTACGGTTCGTAGCTTTTTGCATCAAACACTTATGCATTTAGGGATAGAGAAGGTAAGAGAAGCGTCTACAGCAGCCCAATGCATTAGCGCTTGCCAAGAGGCCGATTACAATATTATTTTTTTAGACATTGAGTTGCCAGATGGCGATGGCAAAGAAATAATTGCGAAGATAAATGAAATCAATCCCGCTTCGAATGTTGTGATGGTTTCAGCACACTCAACAGTTGAGAACGTTAAAGACGCTATTGATAAGGGAGCAAAGGGGTTTGTAGTTAAACCTTTTACACCAAAGAAAATAGCAGCCATGCTGAAAAAGTTTTATCCAGACCTTGAAATAGCCTGATTCAGATACAAAAAAACCGGCCAAGGCCGGTTTTTTATATTCTACAAAAACAAATTATAGTGCTTTGATCTTAGCAGCTAAACGGCTCTTATGACGAGCAGCTTTGTTTTTGTGAATTAGACCTTTAGTTGCGTAACGGTCTAAAATTGGTGTAGCAACTGCGAAAGCTTGCTGTGCAGCTTCCTTGTCGCCCGCTTCAATAGCAACAACTACTTTTTTGAAGTATGTACGCATCATTGAACGACGGCTTGCGTTATGCTGACGGTTTTTTTCGCTAGTGATAGCGCGTTTTTTTGCAGACTTGATGTTAGCCAAGGTTTGCTCCTAACAATCTTAAAATAAGCTTAATTTAAAGGCCGTGGAATATGCCTTTTTTAATCATGATTGTCAATAAAAAATTGACAAAACAAGAAAAACTGCTCCTTTGTAACGAACATCAATTTGCCGCTCTAGCAGTTAATATCCCTATTGTAACAAAGCCCATGCACTGAGCCTAGTGCTTTAGAGCGATTTATAAAAAAGACTGTGGCATAATTAACTTTCTCATTGGTTTTTAAGCAGGTTTTAGTGTGGCAAAAGGATTATTTCGTTCAGGTATGATTGTAAGTGCAATGACCATGATTTCGCGTGTTTTAGGTCTTGTGCGTGATGCCGTTGTAGCAAATTTACTGGGTGCTAATGCTGCCGCAGATGTATTTTTATTTGCTAATCGAATACCTAACTTTTTACGTCGCTTGTTTGCAGAAGGTGCCTTTGCCCAAGCATTTGTGCCTGTATTGTCTGATATTAAAGAGCAACAGGGCGATGATAAAGTCAGGCTTTTTGTTGCTCAGGCCGCAGGCACACTAGGAACCATTTTATTAATCGTCACAGTGTTAGGTGTTATCGCTTCACCCGTGATTGCAGGGTTATTTGGAGCCGGTTGGTTTATCGATTGGTATCAAGGCAACCCCGACGGTGAAAAGTTCATTCTTGCCAGTGAATTGTTAAAGTGGACATTCCCTTACTTATTTTTTGTAAGTTTAGTGGCATTAAGTGGTGCAGTTATGAATGTCTACAATCGTTTTGCTGTTGCTGCATTTACACCTGTGTTACTTAATATTTCAATCATTAGTTGTGCTATGTTGTTGCACGATAAATTTAACGTTGGAGCGTATTCACTTGCCATTGGCGTGTTTGTTGGTGGGGTCGTGCAATTATTGTTTCAACTGCCGTTTTTGTATCGCGCAAAAATGCTTAGTAAGCCCCGCTGGGCTTGGCAAGATAGCAATGTAAAGAAAGTACGTAAACTGATGATTCCAGCGTTGTTTGGTGTTTCTATTAGCCAAATCAATTTACTACTCGATACCCTGATTGCCTCGCTATTGATGACCGGTTCTATCGCATGGCTGTATTACTCAGACCGATTGATTGAGTTCCCGCTAGGGCTGTTTGGCATTGGTATAGCCACAGTCATCTTACCTGCGTTATCTAAGTTACATAGCACTAAAAGTAGTGGTGATTTTCAGCATACACTGGATTGGGGGGTACGATTTGTAATTTTTTTAGGTCTGCCCGCAATGATTGGCTTAATACTTATTAGCCCGTTAATTATTTCAGTGTTGTTCGATCATGGTGCTTTTAAAAATGGTGAGGTTGACCATGTGCACGCGGTAAGCTTGGGCGTTACAGCTTATTCGGTTGGCCTGGTGAGCTTTATGTTGATTAAAATTCTAGCGCCAGGTTTTTATGCTCGCCAAGATACCAAAACCCCCGTTCGAATTGGTATTATTACGCTCGTACTTAATATGGTTTTCAATATAATGCTTGCCCCATTTATTGGTTATTTGGGGCTTGCTTTGGCCACTTCAATGTCCGCTAGTTGCAATGCTTACTTGCTATATAGACAATTAAAGAAAGAAAAAGTATACAGCTTTTCAAGTTTTAGTAGTTGGTTTACCGTGAAGTGTCTTATTTCTAGTGCGGTCATGGGATTGAGTGTTTGGTATATTTCAAACCAGTTTTTATGGCGTGAGTGGCACTTTAGTCAACAAGTTGTTTTACTATGCAGCCTATTAGCGCTAGCAGGGGTTGCCTATTTCTTGTCGATGTTTTTGCTAGGTGTAAGACTAAATACGATAAAAAACGTAGCAACTACTGAATCAAATTAAAAAAAAGATTATAATCGGCCATTCTACGGCTGAAATAAATTTTCGGGCGGGTTAGCAAAGGCAATTAGGTGGTATGGAGTTAATTAGAGGTATTTACAACATTCGTACGCAGCATAACGGCTGTGTATTAACCATTGGTAATTTTGATGGTGTTCATTTAGGTCATGCCGAAGTTTTAAAAGGCTTGCTGAAAGACGCTAAAAAGCATAATTTGCCAAGCACAGTGATGTTATTCGAACCCCAGCCGCAAGAGTTTTTTGCAAAAAATAACGCACCTGCTCGACTTACACGTTTACGTGATAAACTTAAGCTGCTAGATAATCTTGGTATTGAACGCGTTATTTGTATTAGTTTTAATCAACAATTTGCGAATATGCAAGCAGAGCAGTTTGTTAGTGAAATTTTGATTAATAAGTTAGGCGTAAAAGCATTAACTGTGGGTGATGACTTTAGATTTGGTAAACAGCGTAGAGGTAACTTTAAGTTACTTACCCAAATGGGTGAAGCTGCGCAAATGGACGTGAAAAGCACTGCGAGTTTTCGTCAATTAAATGCTAGAGTAAGCAGCACATTAATACGTGAAGCATTGGCTAACGGTGAACTTGGGCAAGCAAAATTAATGCTTGGTCATAACTACGCTATTTCAGGGCGAGTTATTCATGGTTGGAAACGTGGTCGAGAGCTTGGCTTTAGAACTGCTAACATAGCTTTAAAGCGCCAAGTATGCCCTGTAAACGGGGTGTTTGCAGTGCAAATAACACTGGGTGATAAAACACTGCATGGGGTTGCAAACATTGGTAACAAGCCCACATTTAATGGAACACGCGCATTATTAGAGGTACATTTATTTAGTTTTGCGCAAGATATTTACGGACAGTTTATGCATGTGGAGTTAATAAAAAAACTTCGCGATGAGCAAAAATTCGAGACATTAACACAATTGACGGCACAAATAGCAACTGATGTTGCTGCCGCTAAACAGTGTTTTGGTTTAAATTAGGTAGCCGATACGGAAAGTAGGATTAATGAGCGACTACAAACATACTTTGAATTTACCGGAAACAATGTTTCCAATGCGCGGCAATTTGGCACAACGTGAACCAAAAATGCTTAAAACATGGTATGAAGACGACCTATACGGTCAAATTCGCAACGCTAAAAAAGGTAAGAAAACTTTTATTTTGCATGACGGTCCTCCGTATGCGAACGGCGATATCCATTTAGGCCATTCAGTTAATAAAATATTAAAAGACATTATTGTTAAGGCAAAAACGTTGTCTGACTTCGATGCCCCTTATGTACCAGGTTGGGACTGTCATGGTCTTCCAATTGAACTAATGGTTGAGAAGAAAGTTGGTAAGCCTGGCGTTAAAGTAACTGCGAGCGAATTTCGTGAAAAATGCCGTGCTTACGCTAAAAAGCAAGTTGAAGGCCAAAAGGTTGATTTTAAACGCTTAGGTGTTTTTGCCGATTGGGATAAACCTTACTTAACAATGAATTTTGATTTTGAAGCCAACGCTATTCGCGTGCTTGGTCGCATTATCGAAAAAGGCCATTTACACAAAGGCGCAAAGCCGGTTCATTGGTGTACAGATTGTGGTTCAGCATTAGCTGAAGCAGAAGTAGAATACCAAGATAAACAATCACCCGCTATTGACGTACGCTTTGAGTTTACTGATCAAGCCGCGGTCGTGAACGCATTTGATTTAAAAGCAGGTCATGAAGGTACTGGTACGGTAAGTACAGCTATCTGGACAACAACACCATGGACGCTACCAGCTAACCGAGCTGTTGCTGTTCATGCTGACCTAGAGTATGCCCTTGTTCAAGTTGACGATGAAGGCGCGCAGCAGCGTTTGATCTTAGGCTCAGAGCTTGTCAAAGATGCCATGGACCGTTATGGCTTTAATCATTACCACGTTTTGGGTTATGTAAAAGGTGCTGCAATTGAGAACTTACACGTTGCGCATCCATTTTATGACTTTAACGTGCCTGTTATTGTTGCTGAACACGTAACCACAGATTCTGGTACAGGTATTGTTCATACAGCACCAGGACATGGTCAGGAAGATTTCGTGGCAGGTTTACAGTACGGCCTAGAAGTTGCCAATCCGGTGGGTGCTAATGGCGTATATCTACCTGATACAGAGTTATTTGCAGGTCAGCATGTATTTAAAGCTAATGCGAGCGTTATAGATGTGCTTACTGAGCGTAATGCACTAATGCATCACCATGCACTAACGCATAGCTACCCGCATTGCTGGCGTCATAAAACGCCGATTATTTTCCGTGCAACACCTCAGTGGTTTGTCAGCATGGATCAGGCTAATTTGCGTCAAGACTCGTTATCTGAAATTAAAAATACCCAGTGGTTACCTGAGTGGGGCGAAAGCCGCATTGCAAACATGGTAGAAGGGCGCCCTGACTGGTGTATTTCACGCCAACGTACTTGGGGTGTGCCAATCGCGTTATTCGTAGACAAAGACACCGGTGCATTGCACCCTAATACGCAATCACTGATTGAAGAAGCTGCTAAACTGGTTGAAAAATCAGGTATTCAAGCTTGGTATGACTTAGACCCTGCAACACTATTAGGTGAAGCTGATGCTCAGCAATACATGAAAGTGCAAGATACACTTGATGTATGGTTTGACTCAGGCGTGACACATGCTTGTGTTGTTGATGCGCGTGAAGAGTTAACTGGCCCAGCTGATTTATACCTAGAGGGATCGGATCAGCATCGAGGTTGGTTTATGTCATCAATGATGACGTCAGTTGCAATTAATGGTCATGCACCTTATCGCCAAGTACTTACGCACGGTTTCACCGTGGATGAGAATGGTCGTAAGATGTCAAAATCATTAGGCAATGTTATTTCTCCGCAAAATGTGATGAACAAACTAGGCGCTGATATTTTACGCTTGTGGGTTGCTTCAACGGATTACACTGCTGAAATGACCGTCTCTGATGAAATTTTTAAGCGTTCAGCAGATCGTTACCGTCGCATTCGTAACACCAGCCGCTACTTATTGGCTAACTTAAGTGGCTTTGATCCAAAAACAGATCAAGTTGCTATTGAAGACATGGTTGAGCTTGACCGTTGGATTGTGAGTCGTGCGGCACAGCTACAAGATGAAATTGTCACGGCTTATGATAGCTACCAAATGCTACAAGTGACGCAAAAGCTGATGAACTTCTGTACAGGTGAGCTTGGTTCGTTCTACTTGGATGTAATCAAAGACCGTCAATACACAGCTAAAAGTGACAGCCACGCTCGTCGTTCTTGTCAAACTGCGCTTTATCATATTGCAGAGGCAATGACGCGCTGGATGGCACCAATAATGAGCTTTACAGCTCAAGAAATTTGGGAAGCTTTACCTGGTGAACGTGGGCAATACGTGTTTACGTCGGTTTGGTATGATGGCTTAGAGACAGTAAGTGAAGGTCAGTTTAGCAATGATGATTGGCTCACTATCTTAACTGTTCGTGATGAAGTGAACCGCGTTCTAGAAGCTGCACGTAAAGAAGAAACTATAGGTGCAACATTGCAAGCAGATGTAAGCATTTATACGACAGCTGAACTTGCTCAAAAGCTAGCCGCTTTAGGTGATGAGTTACGCTTTGTATTATTAACATCAAAGGTAACGGTTACAGTAGTCGATGCACAGCCTGATGAGACTCATGCAACTGAAATCGAAGGGTTATACATTAGCGTTGCGGCAACGGATGCACAAAAATGTGAACGTTGTTGGCATTACTGTGATGATGTAGGAAGTAATCCTGCTCATCCTGAAATCTGTGGTCGTTGTGTAAGCAACGTAGATGGCGAAGGCGAAACTCGTCAATTCGCATAGGAGTAGTAAGTGAGCAAGCTAGCCCAAAAAAGTGGTTTAGTGTGGCTTTGGTTGAGTCTGCTATTTTTAGTAGCAGACTTCGCTAGTAAAACACTGGTCGTGAATACTATGAATCTTAGAGATTCAATTGATATCTTACCGTTTTTTAATCTAACTTATGTACATAACTACGGTGCGGCATTTAGTTTTTTGAGTGACGAAAGCGGTTGGCAGCGTTGGTTTTTAAGTGCAATCGCAATCACGATTAGCGCACTATTAATTTGGTGGTTAAAGCGCTTGCCTGCATCAAATAAAGTCTTGTGTGGTGCTTATTCTTTAGTATTAGCTGGTGCGATAGGTAATCTTTACGATCGTATGTATTACGGCTACGTTATCGACTTTTTACATTTCTATTATGAAAACTGGCACTTCCCTGCGTTCAATATTGCTGATAGCGCAATTTGTGTCGGTGCTGCGTTGTTATTATTTGATGCCTTTACTGGCGAAAGTCCAAAGGAGCATAAAGCATGAGCCAAACAGTTATTACTGAAAACTCAGAAGTCATTTTTCATTTTTCAATAAAGCTATCTGATGGCTCTGCGGCTGACTCGACCAAGGTCCATAACAAGCCAGCAAAGCTTGTGATGGGGGATGGTAGCTTAACTGCTAATTTTGAAAAGTGTTTATTTGGTTTAGCACCAGGCGATAGTAAATCATTTGAACTAGAGCCTGAAGACGCGTTTGGTCAGCCAAACCCAGATAACATTTATTATGTTGACCGTAGCAAATTTGGTTCTGAGACTCCTGCGACTGTTGGTTCTATTATTGCGTTTACTCAACCTGATGGTACCGAGTTACCAGGACTTGTTCGTGAAGTGCAAGGCGAGTCAGTTACTATCGACTTTAATCACCCTCTTGCAGGTCAGAAACTGACTTTTGAAGTGGAAATTTTAGAAGTTGATAATACGGCTAAGGTAAGTGATTAATGGATATTTTATTAGCTAACCCGCGTGGTTTTTGTGCCGGTGTTGACCGTGCTATTAGCATTGTAGAACGCGCGCTGGATATTTTTGAAAAACCAATTTATGTACGTCATGAAGTTGTTCATAACCGTTATGTAGTGGATGGTTTAAAGCGGCGCGGCGCGGTGTTTGTTGAAGAACTCGATCAAGTGCCCGACGACAGTATTGTTATCTTTAGTGCTCACGGTGTATCGCAAGCTGTTCGCAGCGAGGCTAAGCGTCGAGAATTAAAAGTATTTGATGCAACCTGCCCACTTGTTACTAAAGTGCATATGGAAGTAACTCGTGCAAGTAGAAAGGGGACTGAATGTGTGCTTATTGGCCATCATGGGCACCCCGAAGTTGAAGGCACAATGGGGCAATATGGCAACAGTGAAGGCGGTATCTATCTTGTCGAAACTGTTGAGGATGTCGCTAACCTAACAGTTAAAAACCCCGATAATTTATTTTACTGTAGCCAAACAACGCTCTCGGTTGATGACACTGCTGATGTTATTGACGCACTTCGTGTTAAGTACCCTGTCATTGATGGTCCAAGAAAAGATGACATATGTTATGCCACACAAAATCGTCAAGATGCTGTGCGTGACCTAGCAGATAAAGTAGATGTGCTTTTAGTTGTGGGTGCCAAAAACAGCTCAAACTCTAATCGCTTACGTGAACTTGCTGATAAAATGGGCACAGTGGCTTATTTGATTGACGATGCAAGCAGTGTTGAAGATGCATGGTTTGACGGTACAAATAGCGTTGGTGTTACAGCAGGCGCATCAGCTCCTGAGGTGCTTGTACAACAAGTTATTAGTCGTTTAAAAGAACTCGGTGGCAAACAGGTAATAGAAAATCCAGGCGAAGAGGAAAATATCGTATTCGCTGTACCTGTGGAGTTACGTTAATTACGTAAATATGCAAAGGAGAAGGTCCAATGAGCAAGTCAATGCAACCCAATGCGTTGCTTTTTGGACCTCTTTTTACTGAAAGAGGTGTACTTGCTACGTTAGTGGTTGGCCAAGTTATTGCAACGATACTTGCCTTTGCCCCCACAGCATCACATGGTACTTGGGTTCGTCTTGGAATTATCAGCCTTTTTATACAACTTACCTTTCTACTTAGCCTGAGTGCGCTTTATCTAACACGTAACCTACTGAGTAGGCATTCTCAACTTGTACAAAGCATAAGCTTATTTTTGTCATTAATTATGACTACCATACTAATGAGTATATTAGCTATAACCATGATTGACGGTATCGTCGATATTGCAAAGCCATGGATATTTGTATCTCATAATTTGTTGATTGTATTTTTAGTTGCCTGTTTATTTGTTCAATTTCTGACAATATATTTTGAAAAACACAAGCAAACACAATCACTTGCAAGAGCAGAGCTAGATGCATTGCAAGCCCGTATTCGTCCACATTTTTTATATAATAGTCTCAATACCGCTGCAGAGCTAACACAGTGCGATCCAGACGCAGCAGAGAATGCTATTTTAGCGTTAGCTGCATTATCACAAGCAGCTCTCAAAGCAGGTAAAGGAGTAACACTACAAGATGAAATAGCTCTGACGAAGCAATATATTAGTCTTGAAAGTTGGCGTTTTGGTGAACGATTAAAAGTGAATTGGGAATTGCCAGGTTCACTTCCTGATATCAGTATTCCTTGTTTAACGTTGCAGCCGATAATCGAAAATGCAATTTGTTACGGGGTAGAGCCATTTTCAAAAGGTTCGCAAATAAATGTTCTATCAAATGTGAGTAAGCAGTCCATCACGTTTATAGTTGAAAACCAGATACCAACAACAGAGCATGAGCGTACAGGAAATGGCATGGCACTTGATAATATTCGTCAGCGTTTAAACTTGTATTATAAAGGTAGAGCTACATTGAATATAAGTGCTCGCAATTCGACCTTTAGAGTTAAGCTGGTACTTCCGTTGTTCAGTGAGAGGAAAGTATGAAGGCACTGATAGTAGATGACGAACCGTTAGCGAGAATAAGAGTTCAGCGCTTGCTAAGTAATATGAGTGAATATTCAGCTTTTGAACAAGCCTGTAATGGTCAAGAAGCGCTGGAGTTGGCCAATTCTTTTAGTCCTGACATTGTATTTTTAGATATTGATATGCCCCAAATGAGTGGTTTAGAAGTGGCTGAAAAACTGAATGAGTTTACTCTTCCGCCAGCAGTTGTATTTATTACTGCACACCCTGAGCATGCACTAGATGCACTGCAATTATCAGCAGTTGGGTATTTAGTTAAGCCTGTTACCAAAGATTCAGTTGAAAAGCTAACTGCCCAGTTAGGCCGGTTAAATCGGGCGCATCTTCAAGCCCAAAGATCTAAATCAATCAGCTATCAAAGTGGCGGCACTATTAAAACAGTCCAAATTCAAGATGTATATTTTCTGTCTGCTGAGGATAAATATACCCGTATAGTATTTAGTGGAGGGGAGGCATTAATCGATCAAAGTTTAAAGCAAATAGAACAAGACTATCCATCCTCCTTCTTGAGGACTCATCGTAAAGTACTGGCGAATAAAGAACGAATTTCGGCATTAAAAACACATAGCGATGGAACACATACAGTACAAATTAATGGTTGTGCACACGAATTGGTAGTGAGTAGGCGTGAATATAAAGTTGTTAAATCTTTTCTATCTTAAGTAACCTGAACTCTGGATAATAAATNNTTAATATCAATACATTAGTATATCTCTTAACCAGAGTTCAGGTTAAGTACCGTTTATCAGTTAAATCTACCGCTCATCTACCTACCTCTTGTATTTCAAATAAGGTCAATTAATCTTACTGTAAGTAATTTTTTTGGCGCTATTATGTCTAATTTATCACCTAAATCGATACGCGGTTTCACTTTAGTGGAAGTGTTAATTGCGTTTATAATTTTAAGCTTTGGACTATTGGGTGCAGTGGCATTGCAGGCAAAAGCAAAGCAAGCAAGCTTTGATGCTATGCAGCGCTCAGCAGCAATAGCACTTGGCAATGATATTATTCAGCGGATGCGTGCAAATGACGATGCAGGATTAACAGCGCGCTATAATGGTAACTTTACAAGTGATGACAAATTAAACAAACAGTTACGCTGCTATTCAAATGTGTGTACGGCCGCTGAAATTGCAGCACTTGATAAGCAACAATGGATTCGCGCAATTCAAGCACGTGAGAACACAGGTGCGCTTGATGATGCAACAGTGTGTATTAACAACCAAGCTGATGCTGCAAGGGGCAGTAACGCATTTAACCTTGAAGTAATCATTAGTTGGCAAGGGCGCCAAGAATATACTGCTACTGGTGACACCGCAGCGATTAAATGTGGTGCCAACAATAAAAAGCGCAGAGTCGTTGTGCTAACAAGTTTTATGTATTTGAGGGCATCTTAAATGAAGCAAAAAGGGTTTACTCTAGTTGAGATGATGGTCGCTTTATTTGTAGGTGGCTTAGTATTAGGTGGCGTCATGTTTACTTACGTGAGTATGAAAGTAACCACCCGAGACACCATGACCATCGGTGAATTACAGGAAACTGGCCGCTTGGCTTTGAGTATAATGCAGCGCGATATAGAACAAATTGGTTTTTGGGGCACGTTTTATGAAGATTCATTTTCAGCAGACAATACAATTGTTGCAGGCAGTGCTAGTAACCCGGCCGGGGATTGCACCGAAGGGCTGAATAATAAAAGTTTCCCAGATAATAGTGTTAATTCTAATTTCCGACTTATTTATGCTATTGAATCAAGCGGTGGTGCCCAGCTAAATTGTATTTCAAACGCACAAGATAATACTGATGTTTTGCAGCTCAAGTTTTTAGAAGGGTTGCAAATAGACACCACAGATGCTGTACAAAATAACAACGGCAATTATTATTTTATTGCTCAGCAAGAGTGGGGGGAGTTTACTCGCGGTCCTGCTAATCCAGCCAACCCAAACTCAACCGTGTGGCGGTATCGTCATCACGTATATTACATTGATGAACAGACTTATAAGGTAAATAAGCAAGATCTAACAATCCCCGTGTTGATGCGTAAAAGGCTAACCCCTAAAGGGGGGATGATCACCGAAACTATTATGGAAGGTGTTGAAAATATGCGCTTTTTGTTTGGTTTAGATACTAACTTTGACAGCCGAATCGATACATATCGTAGTGTTGAAAATATGACAGCATCAGACTGGGAAAATCGCCGTGGCATTTTAACTGTTCAGGTGTTTCTGTTAGTAAGATCACTCCAGCCAGATGCTGACCTTAATCAAGTGAATCAAACATACACCTTAGGTGAAGATGCAAATCAACGCGTTTTGAAGTTCAATGATCGTTTTCGTCGGGCTTTGTTTACCACCACGATACGCTTAAACAATGTAGGAGCTAGTCAATGGCGAATTTAACCTTAGCAAACAACCAACGCGGTGTTGTTTTAATTGCTGCGCTTATTATGGTCGTTGCTGTGACAGGCATTGCAGTTACGCTGATGAGCAGTGCAAGTGTTGATATAAAAATTACCAACGCTGCATTAGAGCGAGAAGAAGCTGAGAATATCTTAATGGGGAATGTACAAAAGGTAATTGCGACAGAGGCGCAAAAAGGTGGAACAAGTAAGTTATTGTTTACACAAGCGCAAATTCCAGACGGTTCAATCCCACTCACACAAATTGACGACACAGCGAGTGAATTAAGTAACCTTAATAATGGCGCGCTTGATCTGCCTTGTCCGCGAGATTATGACTTCACAGCGGGCATTGCATGTAACATGATTCAAATAAATTCAACGATTACTTATGGTTCAAAGAGTAAGCACACCATAACGGTAACCACTGGAATAGCACAGCAAATGGCTAGCCTAAATACTGGCGGTTAAGTGAGATTAAAAATGAAGATAAAACAGTTAATTATTAAGTCGGTATATATTGTTTTTGCGTGCTTTAGTTTTTTTAGTGTGGCTGAAGATATCGAGTTATATGTAAATCATGAGGTTGAGCTCGATGAAAAACCACGGGTGTTACTTGTGTTTGATACATCGGGGAGTATGGCGTGGAGTGTGGTTGATGGCAAAAGCCAAACTTGCTATAGAAGAGTGAAAAAAAATAAGTTTGAACGTGGAGATTGTTTTAAAAGCTTAGATACTTACACTTGGAAGGAGCAGTGTTATATCGTTAGAAGTGGATACTATCGAGCTGAGTGTGATGACACTCGATTAGGCGTTGCGAAAAAAGCGATCACGCAGTTAATTAGTGATAACGATGATATTGAGTTTGGTCTTATGCGCTTTAATGGCAGTGCTGGTGGTTATGTCTTAGCAAAGTTAGGGGCAACAAAATCTTTTCTACTTGATAAAGTAGATAATTTGCCTGCAAGCGGAAGTACACCGCTTACCGAGACTTTGTGGGAAGCCTACCTTTATATCACAGGTCAAGGCGTCTATTATGGTGGAAATACTACTGACAGGGATTATACAGCAGAGTCTTCTGGTATTTATAAGTCTCCATTTAAGCCAATTACTGGTGAGCCACTGCGCTGTGATAACAGTATTAACATTATTTTGATGACTGATGGCGACCCAACCAGCGATTCAAACAGAAATAGCGATATTAAGAATTTACACAATTATTATTTTACTGCCAACCCACCTGTAGTGAGTAACAGCTATTTAACCGCACTGTCTAAGGTGATCAATGGAACAAAAGACGTAGAGATTGACTTATATTCACCCACAACGAAAACGCGTGAATTCGGTCGAATCTACCCAATTGGTTTTGGTACCGGGATGAGTAACGCAGGTAAAAACTTATTATCTGAAGCAGCAAAGTATGGTGGTGGGCAATATTTGCACGCAGACACAGCAGAGCAATTATCTGAAGCACTTAAAAATACCATTACGCGTATTCGCGAAGTAAACGACACATTTACCTCACCTTCAATTGCCAGTAATAATGTTGACCAAACACGTAGTCGTGATTCTATCTACTACGCAATGTTTTACCCTGACAGTGGCGCTCGTTGGCGTGGTAATTTAAAAAAGCTTAAAGTTTCAGGCACTCAAATTATTGACTCTGCAAACCTGCAAGCTCTTAACTCGGAAGGTTTAATTGATAAAGGTGCACGCACATTTTGGTTACCTAGTACTGCTGCTGCAGATGGTAATTCAGTTGAAAATGGCGGGGTTAACTTGATGCTTTCAACTACCGCAAATAGTGGTCGCAATTTATACACGGATGCAGGAACCGCGGGGCTTATCGCATTTAATAAGAATGCAGTATCATCAGCTTATGGTGGTGATGCTAAAGCGGCTAAAGCATTTGGTGTTGATCAGGGTGAACTTAAAAACACGATTGATTGGGCCCGAGGCATAGATGTAGATAACGAAGATGGAGACGCTTCAAGCAGCGACCAACGGCTAGATATCTTTGGTGATCCTTTACATTCTAAACCTGTTACAGTTGACTATGGCAATGACGATGTAAGAATTCTTATTGGCACTAACGCTGGGTTTTTACATATGTTCAAAGACAGTGGTAACACAGTCAGTGAAAGTTGGGCGTTCATACCCAGTAGCCTGTATGGCATTATTGACCCCATTCGTAAAAATGCTGCCGATACTAAAAAATACGGTGTTGATGGCCCAATTACGATCTATTTTGATGACTCAAACCGTGATGGCATCGTAAACGGTAGCGATAAAGTGTGGGCTTTCTTTGGCATGCGTCGTGGAGGTAATAACTATTATGGTTTAAATATTACCGATCCAGATAACCCAAGTTTAATGTGGGGTGGGCCAATCCAGGGAGGCACTGGGAGCTTCACTGAGTTAGCGCAAACATGGTCTGCACCGACGGTTTCTTTTATAAAAGCATTTGGTGATGAGCCTGTGCTAATATTTGGAGCTGGTTACGATATTAATAAAGATACCGTAATACTTGGAGATGATAGCAAAGGTCGCGGTATTTATATCGTAAAAGCCTCTGACGGTACCTTGTTATGGGAATTAACCCCTAAAAAAGGCTTTAAAGGTAAAAATAGCATTGCAGCGTCAGTAACTCCACTGGATTCAGATTACGATGGTTATATTGATCGTATTTATGCAACAGATACTAGCGGCAGCATTTGGCGAGTTGACATGCCAAGCAACAAAACAAGTGAGTGGAGTCATTTTGAGTTCGCAAAACTAAATGGTTCAACGAATGCGCTTGATAGACGTTTCTTTTATAAACCCATGATTGCTCGCACTATGTATAGCAAGGTGACGAACACAACCTATAATGGAAAAACGATTGTTACTCGAAAAGACACGCCATTTGATGCTGTTTTAGTTGGCAGTGGTAATCGCTCAAATCCAATTGGCACTGTTACTAAAGATCAGCTCTATATGATTAGAGATGTAAATACGCTAACCAAGTCATTTAAGGGTTTAGATATTCCAGATACAATCACTGTTTCAGATTTAATGAATGTCAATGATGACCCTTTTGGTAATTCTCTGGACGATATCGACACGTTTGTTAAAAATGAAATAAAGTTAAGTAAGCAATCTGGCTGGTACTATGATTTGCCCGCTAGCGGTGAAAAGTCTCTAGCGGCTGCTACAGTGGTTGGGGGAGTTGCTTATTACACTAGTTACACGCCAGCTTCAGCCACAGAAACCATTAATCAATGTTCATTAACTGGCGGTTCCGGTTCATTGTATGCCTTTCATTTGCACTATGGGACTAAAGTGTATGATCAGTTAAGATTTACAACAAGTAATGACGTGCCAGATACCCCTCAACTTTATTTTGGTAGTGCTGATAGTTGTGTCGATAGTAACTCTAATGGGTATTGTGACGGTATGGGCGATGACGGAGAAGATGGAGGAAATGATAAGAATAAAAAGGTAGAAACAACAAGCCAATTTTTAATGATTGGGCCAGGTATAAAAGAGAGTGACAGCTCTGATTTAAGTGCACAAAATCCGTTTATTCCGAAAAAAATAAAAGGACCTGGCATTTCATTCGATGAAGATGGCAATATTGATTTGGTTGACAGTGCAGTTCCTATCGGTTTTGGCTTTAATACCCAGCAGACTTTCATATATAAGCGAGAAGTGAATGATAATAAAGACAAGTAAACAACAAGGGTTCACGCTCATTGAGCTAATGATAGCGGTTGCGATTGTAGGCATTATAGCTTCTGTCGCCATACCGAGTTATTTTGAACATGTTAAGCGAACGGCACGCACAGAGGCTATAACGACCTTGCTGGATGCTGCAAACAGACAGGAGCAATTCTTTGTTGATAACCGAGAATACACCAATGATTTAGATAATCTAGGTGTTGTATCGCCAACTGAGCATGGCTTTTATACAATTACTGTTGAAGTGGATAACGATGCAGGTACTTTTAGCTTTGAGGCGACCCCCGCTGACGGGCCACCTTTAAAAGATGATGAATGCAAAACTTTCGTTATTAACGACGCGGGCCTTAAAACAGCAACACCTAGTACTAATAGTGCTAAATGCTGGGGGAATTAAGAATGAGAATAGCTTTACTCTAAGCACTTTTCTGTATTTCTTATTTTTGTTCTGCCTGTGTAACTTATCGATATAGCAAGCCCTGCGTGGCTTGCTTTTTCGTATTCGGGGCAGTAAACAAACGTACCATTATGAAAGCCCATAGGTGTTCCATCGTTACGAAATGTTAAATACGTTCTAGGGTAAGTTAGTTTATCTTGTAGGTGTGTTGCATCAACATTTAAAAGAGCAACATCATCGTCGTCAAGTACACCTAACTTATTTGAATCTGTGAATACGGTTAGCTCTTTGTGCCATTGGTTTGCTTCGCATTTATTGTGCTTAAGTGCACATAAGGTCACGTTTGAACCGTGCGAAACCGCACTTAATCGCGAAAGCCCAACGGCTCGATTAATTTTTGCTATGTGGTTGTCTAGTCTGTTTTCGATGATTAATGGCTGATAGTTATATAGCGCGATATGGCACATTATCGCAATGATACTTAATACCACCATGCTCTCGATTAAAGAGGTGCCCTGACTTTGCTTGTTGCGAATAACCTTCATCCATGAAGACCTGAATTGTGACAGTTATATTAAACTTAGCTGACCCTATTTTAGATGCAAGGTGATCTGCTTAATTAATTGCACTTACTGTCGGTATCGCCATTATAAAGCGTAGTGCCAGACTGCGTGATGGTAAGCGCTTTATTGTTTTCATTGTCATTATTAGGGCAGTAAACAAAGGTGCCCGCTGCCGTTGTAATGCGACCACTGGCATCAAATATAATCGATTTGTCACCTGAGAAGCTAAGACGACTATTATCAGGGATTTCGTCAAGAGCTCTTAAGATCACATCTCCTTGTTTTGGGTTTTGTACGCCATTGCTGTTACTGTCATAGAACACAAATACTGTCCCAGATGTCCAGCTGTTAGTGCAGGGGACGCGCTTGTTGTTTGCAATATTGCTGGAATCGCCACTACATACAACAACGAGGGCGTCAGTACTTGTCGCTTTCGCTCTGGCAAAAGTAAGGGTGCGTTTTAAGTCCAACAAATAATTTTCAGCTTGGTTTTCTTCTAACATATTGCTGCTGTTCCAAAATGCAATAGCAGCGATGATGCCGACTATTGAAATAGTGACCATCAGCTCTAAAAGTGTAAAGCCGCGTTGTATTTTTTTCATTCTACACCTCTAAGTACAGATCAAATTGTGATTAACTAACGCCGATAGCGGATGTAATATTTTTGTGATTATTATATTTTAGTTAATGATACCATTGTTGGTGATTAAATCCCCGTTATTCAATTGCTTTGTTTGCTATGAACAGCAGGATTGTCTAAAATCGACTCAATAAGAATTTAAAGTAGCAATAAAAAATGAAGAAAATAGAAGCAATTATTAAGCCGTTCAAACTGGACGATGTGCGTGAAGCTTTGTCAGAAGTCGGTATTACAGGTATGACAGTAAGCGAAGTAAAAGGCTTTGGTCGTCAAAAAGGGCATACTGAGCTATATCGCGGTGCAGAATATATGGTTGATTTTTTACCAAAGGTAAAATTAGATATAGTACTTGGTGATGAAGATGTTGACCGTGCGATTGAAGTTATTGTGAAAACGGCGCAAACTGGTAAGATAGGCGATGGTAAGATTTTTGTAACTGATGTTGAACGCGTTGTGCGTATCCGTACTGCGGAAGAAGACGAAGACGCAATTTAACTTCAACCAAGTAATTAAATAATAAGAAAGGCGCTATTTCAAATTAGTGCCTTTTTTATTTTAAGCCCCTGCTTCAACTACTTGAGTAGCTGGTTATCATTAAATATTCTTTGCCTGTAAAAAGTACTCAAGTTAATTCCGTAGTTGGTTTTTAGCCAAGTCAAAACAGGAAAAAGCATGATCAGATACGAAAAAGCACCGAATGTGTATTCGCTATGCCAAAATCATATAGTTTAGACACCTAAATATAGATTTAGTATTCTTGAAAATAAAGTGATTAGAGCTGTATACAGGTCTAATATGAACAGCTTGGGTGAAAGTTGTTGGGCTAAATCTACATATAGACAACGTACATTTAGTCGTTAAGTGCCCCCAAAGGGGCCAATTTCAAATTTAATGGGTGTATTGAAAGGTAAAATAGCGTTAAAAATGTTTAGTAAATACCCACATTTAATAAAGAAAAAAGTGAGGGTAATTACTTTTGGTTGCTAGGGCATTGCTTACTACGGTAGGCATAAGCGAAAAGGTAATCCAAAGCTACTTTCTTTAGAATAAATATATTTTCACATATTGACCTCAACCCAAGTTAAGGTTTTAACCTTGCATTTCTTAAATATACAAAGGAATGAAATGAATATCCTCCTCGCCATGATCCCTGCTTTTTTATGGGGCACTACGTATGCGGTAACTAAGTATGCAACACCCGACTGGCCACCTATTTTACTCGGTGCTATACGGTCATTGCCTGCCGGTTTATTGTTGTTGCTGTTTAAACCTTCTTGGCCAACGGCTAAACAATGGCCAGGCATTTTTCTAATCGGCACAATTAATATTGCGTTATTTTTTAGCTTTATTTTTGTAATGGCAATTAACCTACCTGCAGCTATTGCAGGCGTTGGAATGGTATCTGTCCCTGTGATTGCATTATTATATGCATGGCTTGTAAAGCGACAACAGCCAGCGCTAGTGCAAAGCTTTTGTGCGCTTGCTTTAGTCGTTTTAGCATGGCGTTTATTTGATCCACAACATGTTGCGCTTAATGTATTGGGAGTTTTGGCACTGATAGGGGCGCTATTAACCATTGTTATAGGCAGTACGCTGGTAAAAAAAGTAACTGCTAAAGTACACTGGTGGACGGTACTTACGTGGCAGCTAATCATTGGTGGCAGTTTGCTAGCAATGGCGGCTATGGTGCAAGCTTTTTATTTTACTCCTCAGCAGTATCAATTTTTAACTGCATCAATAAATACCACGCAATGGCTGGCGTTATTTTGGTTGGTGGTCCCTAATACTGCTTTGGCTTACATTCTATATGTTTGGTTATTAGGGCGAATGTCAGTAGTTGAATTTACTTTTGGCACTATAGCCAACCCAATTGCCGGTATTTTATGTGCAGGAATATTAATTAACGAGCAGTATGCAAGTTGGCAATATGCAATTATGTTATTGATGATTGTGTTTTCGGTTTTGCCACAAGGCTTGGACTTAATAAAACGAAGAATGATGATACAAGAAGCCCGCAATTAAGCGGGCTTTTCATGACTGTATTTTGTCTTGTCCTGAAATGTGTTTACACATTTAGGACTTATTTATGAAGACCACCGAAACTAAAGGCACTAAGCGTACTCAACGAGATTATACATTGGGCTTTAAACTATCCATTGTTGAGCTGGTAGAAAAAGGCGACTTTACGTATAAACAAGCTCAAAAACACTATGGTATTCAAGGTCGCAGCACCGTTCTTGTATGGCTAAGAAAATATGGTAAATTAGATTGGTCTACACCAACTTATATGACCGATATGCCTAAATCAAAAG
>NZ_PYHV01000010.1:0-47954 GCF_004766475.1 Pseudoalteromonas sp. KS88 | reverse complement strand
GTACAGCTTTACACCAAGCGCACAAGACATGGACGGTGATACATTAAGCTTTAGCATCACGAATAAGCCAAGTTGGGCGAGCTTTGATACCACAACAGGGCAATTGAGTGGCACACCAACAAATGAGGATGTGGGCACCCAAGCAGGCATTGTGATCAGTGTTAGTGATGGCAGTATGACTGCAAGTTTATCGACATTCTCAATTACAGTGAATGACACCAATGCAGCACCTGTTGCACAAGGTAGTACACAGATCTTACTTGAGGATAATGCCACTACGTTCTCACCGATAGTCACGGATGCAGATGGAGATGCAATTACTTTAGTTATCAACTCACAGCCACAGTTTGGTACATTGAGCCTTCAAGGAACGTCATTTACGTACACGCCAAACCTAAATTACTTTGGACCTGATAGCTTTACGTTTATAGCAAGTGATGGCATAGAGCAATCAGCACTGACGACTGTTAATTTAGATGTATCTTCGGTGAACGATCTGCCAGTTGCAAACCCTGATATTTTCGAGTTTGATGAAAATGATCAGAACACTTATACACTTGATGTGTTGGTAAATGACACAGATGCAGATGAGCAGCAATTAAGCATAATAGGTGCAAGCGCAAGTGTAGGATCGGTTACTATTGAAAATGGGCTAATAGTTTACACCGCTAAAGCAAGTACACAGGGTACGATTCAAATTAATTACTTGATTGAAGACCCTGATAAAGCACGAAACAAATCAACAGCTAAGGTAACCATAAACCAATTAGATGATGATTCACCAACTATAGAAACCCCCGCTGATGTTGATATTGACGCAGAAGGTTTATTCACTAAAGTAGACTTAGGTGTTCCGCTTGCTTCTGACAGTCAAGGAAATCGCATTGGCGTGTCTTTGGTAGATTCAAATCTACTCTTTGCTCCAGGGAGTCAGTTAGTATATTGGAGCGCTGTTGACAGCAACGGTCTTGAGGCCATTGCTACACAGACTATTAATGTTCATCCACTCATATCTTTAAATAAAGATAGTCAAATAGCTGAGGATCAATCGCATAGATTTAGTGTGTTCTTAAATGGTGAATCGCCAGTGTATCCTATTGTTATACCATATACAGTCGCAGGTACATCTGACAGCTCCGATCATGATTTAACATCGGGTGAACTAATCATTGAAAGTGGTGTGCAAGGAATTGTGGGCTTCACTGTATTTGCTGACTCTGAATCTGAGGGTAATGAAACAATCACCATTACATTAGCTGACACACTTAATTTAGGTGCTAGATCTACCGCTACTATAACGATTGTAGAAGAGAACGTGGCGCCAACAATTACCACGTCTGTTAAGCAAGGTGAGCAAACGAGGTCATTGGTTACCATTGGTGAAGAGTTAGTTACTATTGAAGCGTTAACAGAAGATGTAAATCCAAATGATAGTATTATCTTAAATTGGGTTTCGCAGGACAATGAACTCACTAATACCAGCTCCAATGAAAATGAATTTACCTTCTCAACACAGTCTCTGGCTGCTGGTATTTACAAGGTGTCTGTAACCGCAGAGGATGATGGTGATCCGAGCTTATCATCAACGAAAGAAGTGTATGTTGAAGTGATTGGCGCACTTGAAACACTCACCGAACAAGATACAGATGGAGATTTAATTCCAGATGATCAAGAAGGTTACAGTGACAGTGATAATGATGGAATACCAGATTACCTTGATGCTATTAGCGACTGTAATGTTATGCAGGAGCAAGTTAAAGACAGCAATAAGTTCTTGGTGGAGGGTGAGCCCGGTGTCTGTGTTAGAAAAGGAGTAACAGTCTCACAAAATGAAACTGGTGGTGTGCAACTACTTGACAGTGAGTTACCCGCAGATGATGACGCTGTAAATATTGGGGGGTTATTTGATTTTATTGCAACGGGCCTACCAAATGCAGGGGATACTTATAGTATTGTGCTCCCGCAAAGAAACCCTATCTCAGCAAACTCCGTTTATAGAAAGCTTAAGGAAGGCGAGTGGGTAGACTTTGTAACTACGGGTGAAAATCAAATACTTTCAGCAGCCGGTGAGCCAGGGTATTGCCCTCCGCCAGGCAGCAATGAGTGGACAACAGGGCTAGTTGAAGGGGCGTGGTGTGTACAACTACAAATAGTGGATGGCGGGCCAAACGATGATGATGGAATAGCAAACCGCTCTATTGTTGACCCTGGTGGTGTAGCCATTGTTCGTACTACAAATCAACTACCACAAGCACTACCTGATGAAGTCACTATTGGTGCGGGAGAATCTATCACGATTGATGTTTTAAATAATGATACAGATCTAGATGGAGATTTACTGGTATTAACAGGCGCAACCGTTGATTTTGGACAAGTCAGTATTGTTGAGAATCAGTTGCTTTATTCTCCACCAACATTGTTTGTTGGGGTTGCAACTATTGAATATAGCGTAAGTGATGGGAAAGGCGGTACATCTAACAGCACGGCTAAAGTAAACCTTGTAACGAACAACGCACCAACAGCGGTGTTTGATGCAGCTTCAACAACAGATCAAGCATCAATAGAAATAGATGTACTGCGTAATGATACTGATGCAGATGGCGATGAGTTATTTGTAGTTGATGCACAAGCTGGGCAAGGAACCGCTACAATTAATATAAATGGAACATTACAGTACACGCCAAAAGTTGGCTTTGAAGGAGTTGATACAATTGATTACACCATCAGAGATAGCAAAGGTGCAATATCTTCAGCGCAGGTTGAGGTAACAATAAAAGCTGTTAAATCAGTTGCTATTAGTAACAAGTCATCAGGAGGAAGTATGGGAGGATTAGGGTTATTGTTAATTTCAGTGCTTGTTATTAGTCGCAGAAAATCACTACTTCCAGGTTTTGCAATTATCACTACAAGTTGTTTGATGAGCACAAATGCAGTGGCTGATGCATGGTCGATAGAGGGGACTTTAGGGCAAGCTAAAGCAAAAAGTTCATTAGCTAAACTTGAAAATGATGTAAATGTGATATCCGTAGATGATACAGATACAAGCTGGTCATTGGGTGTTTACTATGATCTGACTAAAAATTGGCAGGTTGGTTTAAGATATATTGACTTGGGGCAAGGACGGGTTGAGCTAACAGCAGAAACAACTAACCCAAGTACAGTCCATACAGATTATTCTCGTTATGTGCCGATTCTTCCTCAAGGGGTTGCATCAGAAATAGGTTATCGCTTTACGCCATCAGAGTCATTAAGTGCAAAGTTATTTCTAGGGGCATATCGTCATCAGTATAAAATACAAAGTCGTATTACTGGGGGCGCAATACTGGAGCATAAAGAGCATGACACTAAACCCTACGCAGGTGCTGAATTAGGATATTCGGTATACAAAAATACCGAGGTACTGCTCAAATATACCTACTATAAAATATCAGAAAACGATGTTGGTGAGTTATCTGTAGGGGTTAAAGTTGGCTTTTAGGTTAAGTAAAGAGTAACTAACGCCAGTACTCTCTGGCGTTAGTTACTTGGTTGTATAAAAACTTCTGCGAAGTTACTTGGTTTTTATTGAACAATACTGATTTCGTGGTATGTTTCTGTGGATTAATAAATTATAGGAATACACCAATGCCTAAGGCAAGTGAAGTTAAAAAGGGTACTGCTATTGAGTTCAATAACCGCGTATTAGTGGTTAAAGATATTGTTCGTTCAGTGCCTCAGGGGCGTGCTGGCGGGAGCTTGTATCGTATGCGTTTATACGATGTAGTAACAGGCGGTAAAGTTGACGAAACATTCAAAGATAGCGATATGCTTAAATTGGCTGATTTAATTCGTCGTGAATCAATGTTTTCTTACATTGATGGTGACGAGTATGTGTTCATGGATAACGAGGACTATACACCGTACAACTTAAATAAAGACGCAATCAGCGAAGAGATTTTATTCGTAAACGAAGAAACTCAAGGTGTTCACGTTATTGTTATTGATGGTGCACCGGTAGGTTTAGATTTACCATCAAGCGTTGAATTAGTTGTGGAAGAAACAGACCCTTCAATTAAAGGCGCATCTGCGAGTGCTCGCTCAAAGCCTGCAAAATTATCAACAGGTTTGATTATTCAAGTACCAGAACATATTTCTACGGGCGATCGCATTCGTATTAATACTGCAGAGCAAAAGTTTATGGGTCGTGCTGATAAATAAATTAGCCTTTCGATAAATGTTTAAAAAGCCGACTAAATGTCGGTTTTTTAGTTTTATACCTAAGCGACCTCAAGATGCAGAATTCAGCGTTTCAGAGGGGCTTAATATCAAGGCGTTATTTTGCAACAATGGCAATCCCTTTTAAGAAGTAACAACGATGAGAGTAAGCGCCTGTGAAACGCCCAAGGGGTTGGTTGCGTTATTGATTTTAACAATAGAACCACTATTCCTTGCAATCAATGCCTTGCCTAAATCACTTTTAACTCCCACTGGAACTCGCATCTTGAGGCGGCTTGGGTATACAATCATTGCAAAAAATAGCGGCTATTCATATCCAGTACTTTTAATCAGCCAAGGGATTGGGTAAACTGCGCGCTCATTTATTAACCATCATTAAGAGGCCGGCTTTGTATATTGTGATCAGCATCGTGTTTATCGCCATTATGTATTTAGACGTGAATAAAAAGGGCATGCCTGTTAAACGTTGGGTTGTACTGGCAGGGTTACTCGGGCCTGTAGCATGGTATCTATTTAACGTTCACTATCGTAGAGCCTTGCTTCGCACTGTTGGCGCTAATGCGTGCGTATGGCGCCCTTAAGCTTGGTGAATTAAACTCGGTTGTGAGTTGCTGTACTGCTTTTTCAAAAACTCAGTAAATTCAGTTTTTGATAGTGGTTTTGAGTAATAATACCCTTGCATAGTTTCGCAATTAAGCTGCTCTAAAATCGTTATTTGTTTGGCTTGTTCTACCCCTTCAGCAACGACATGCAAATCAAGGTTGTGAGCGATTGTGACGATTGAATCAACCATATTGCGACCACGCTCTGTTTCCATATCATCAATAAACGCTTTATCTACTTTTAACGTGTTAAGAGGGAATTGCTTTAAGTACGCCAGTGATGAATACCCAGTACCAAAGTCATCCATAGCTAAATGAATGCCACGGGCGCTGAGTGAGCGCATAATCGATATGGCATCTTGTGGGTCATCCATTACCGTACCTTCCGTTATTTCCAGTTCTAAGAAATACGAAGGGAGTTCATTTTTTTGCAAAATGATATCAATACGTGTGGTTAAATCAGGTAAGCTAAACTGTTTTGCAGAGAGGTTAACCGCAACTCGGCCATTAAATAAGCCAGCATCGAGCCACTCTTTTACATCTCTACAGGCTTTGTTTAGTACAACTTCACCAATTTCAATTATTTGCCCTGTTTCTTCTGCTATTGGGATGAACACCCCAGGACTGATAATGCCTTTTTTAGGTGTAATAAAGCGAACAAGTGCTTCCATACCGGTAAATTTACCAGTGCGAATATTCATTTTAGGTTGGTAGTACACTTCAAAGTGATCTTCTTTTAAACCAAAACGCATCAGGTTTTCAATTTGTAAGCGTTTTACGGCTTGACGATTCATGGTGTCATTGAAGAATAAGTAGCTATTGCCTTTCTTTTTAGCATGATACATTGCGGTATCAGCATTTTTGAGAAGCAGTTCAGGGGTGTTACCGTCTTCAGGATAAAGCACGATGCCTAAGCTTGATGTGATAACTAATTCGTGTCCTGCCATTTTAAAAGGGGTCGCAATGGCTGCCAAAAATTGTTTAGCCATGCGTGTGATGGTGTGAATATCGTTAGTACCTGACATCACCAATGCAAACTCATCACCACCTAATCGGTAAAATACATCCTTCTCACGGGTAAGTTTGTTCAATCGCATCGCGAGCTTGGCGAGTAGACTGTCGCCTAACTGGTGCCCAAGTGAATCATTTATTTTCTTAAAGTTGTCTAAGTCAAAGACTAGCAAAGCATGATGGTCATCTTTTTTAGCTAACTTTTTAAGGTCGGTAAAAAACAAATTTCGATTGGGCAGGCCCGTTGTACGGTCTCTATTTGATAAATTGTGCAGTTGAGACTCTGCTTTTTTGCGTTCAGTTAGATCAGAATACACAACAACGTAGTTGCACACCTGATTATATTCATTTTTAATTTCGTCAATAGAAATTTCAAAAGGCAACATTTTGCGCTCACTGTTACGCAACTTTACTTCTTGTTGCCAGTGCTCAGTGCGTCTTACTGTATCTTTTATTTCTTCTATATAGCTATCTTCATAGCCCACAAGAGAAAATGATTTATTCAAATAATGCTCTCGAGTGCCGCCAAATTGGCTTAAAAAACTGGGGTTTAGATCTACAAGATTAAAATTTCTATCATAGATTGCGAGCGCATCAGTGAGTGATTCTACGCATTTTGCGAATAAATTAAGGCGTGCTTCTGTCGACTTTAAACGAGTAATATCGCGAACTGTTCCCGTCATTCTCAAGGGTTTTAAGTTGGCGTCTTTTTCAATAATTTTTCCGCGGTCGAGCACCCAACGCCATCGGTCAAAGCTATCTTTTATACGATAACTGGCTTCAAAAAAAGCGCTTTGTTCGGCAAAATGTTGCTTTAAATGTAGCTCTACACTGGGTAAGTCATTTGGGTGGATGAGTGATTTATTGGGAGGGAAACTTTTTTGAGTGTCACTGTTCATCATATATTTGTCGTTGATTCGCAGCATTTCTCCCGTTTTAACGTTCCAATCCCAAAGCGTATCACCACTGCCTTCAACAGTACTTTTTAAACGGTGTTCTGAAAGTCGTAACTGTTTTCGTGAGCGGCGTAGTCTGTGTATTGTAAATAACAGGTACGGCAAAACCAGTGCAACAAATGCACTGGGTATATAAAGTTGTAAGGTTTTTTGATCAAACATTTGATCATTATTAGCTAGAGCACTAAAGCTTAAAGCAAAGCTTACAAGTAATGTTAGATTGAGCGTTATTTTTATTATCATTATGCACTTCTTCTATTTGCACCTGATAATCTAATTGAACGCCTTGGTTGTGTCAAAGGGAATGCGAGGAAACTGAATCTTTTGCAAGTTTCTTCGCTTTAGGATGACTTAGTAGTTCATATCTTGCGCGATCGTCGTTGAAGGTTTCACGGATATACGCTTTAATTTCATCTATTGTGAGTGCTTCAAGAGCGCTTAGCAGTTTTTTCTGCATATTAAATGTATGATCTTGATTCCCTATTGCCAGCCACAAACGCTGAGAACGCAGCCGTAAATTTTTGTCTTTTTCAGCAATATGCGTTTTGAGGCCTTGTTTCTGAATCTGCCATTGTTCTGCTTCCAGCTGGTTTAGACTTTCAACAGCACGAGTTATAAATTCTTCATGGCGCTCAAGCAGAGTATATGGGCTATACTCTGGCGATTGCACATAAAATGCAATGCCTGCTCGTGTATTAAAAGGAGCGTACCCAGCGCCAACGAGATAGCCCAACTGCTGCTTCGTACGTAACTCATTGAAGTAATCTTGATTGATAAGGTGATTAAGCGCCATCATTTTTATTTTTTCGTCTACATCATCACTCATTGCTTGATAATAAATGACCATTGCATTGTCGTTGCAGTTTAATTCAAGTTCTATACGAGTCACTTTATCTAGTAAGCACAATGGGCGGGTTAAATCTTCAATAGTTGCTGATTTAGCAAGGTGGTTAGCAACTTCTTTTTGAAACTCAAGCGCATCGTTTTCTTGCCAGTTTCCGTGTAAAAATGATTCTACGTGTAGCGCATTAAAAAACTCTTTTCTAAAACGGTTGAATTGATGAAAGCTAGTATCTTTTAGTGCATTGGCAAGCTGATCTGGTTGCGGATTCCACGGCATAACTTTAGCCCCAAGAACACTAAAGAGCTCACCCACCGGTTTATTATGATTGCTATTACGCCAATGGCGAACTAACTGCTTTTTATACTCCGCAAAGCGCTTAGCGCATATCTCAACATTAAATAATGCGTTTAGCAATTCATCAACTAAGGCTAGTTGGCTTGAGGATAAGCCAGCGGTATGGAGGGTCAAACCACCTTGGTGTGACGTCAAATGATAGCTCAGTCCAGCTAATTCTGCTGGGTAAAACTGCTCAGCGACGCTATCCATGAATAAGTCAGCGAATAAGCGTGTAAGTGCCATGTGTTTTATATCTTTTACTGCAAAATGAGAGTCCATGGCTAAGTAAAAATGACCTTTGGCAACCCGAAATGTATTGTCTTGCTTAAACCAAAAATCAAACCCTGGCTCTTTGACCAATAAAGTGGGTTGCGTTTTAGGGTGCTCAACATCGAGCAAGGTTACGTCTTTTGTTAAATACGGATTTGCTATGGGCAATAGCATCTGTGGTAGAGGCGTATTTATTTCAGTTAGTGCATCAAGCCATGAGTTCGAGAGCGCTTCAACACGATAGGGCGTATGATACCACTTTGTTTTATGCTCAGGCTCTACATCAGGGTGAATGAGTACTAAACGCATATTACGCGGAGTGAGCCATTGCATCGCCATATCATGCGCATGCTGGTTGAATCCCTCCATCAAATAATCACCTTGCACGTAATTAGCTTCATCGTAGTGCTGCATATTAATACTTAGGTTACTAACCCAATCTATTAATCGCGCTTTTTCTTGATTATCAAATGCAATGCTGAGTAAATTTTTCTTATCCTGATAAAGTCGAGGAAGCTTGTCAGTATTTTGAGTAATAAGGCAAATATATTCGAACACCATTTCAACAATGTCTTCATAATATTCAATGCCCTCATCGGTCAGGGCCATACTGATATTAAAGTCTTTAAAGTTGCTGCCATTAATACCGCCACCGGCAGATAAGGCATTGATCCAGCCTTGTTCTTTTAAAATAGAGTACAGCGATCCTTCCCCTTCATAGCCAAGTAAGTGGGCAATAAAGCTCACAGTTTTATGGCGATAAAACGCATCTATGTTCGGCATAGCAAAACTCACAATCAATTTTTGCATATGCTTATGTGGCTCAATGTGCAGTACTTTACAAAGATCTTGTTGACGATAGAGGTCAGCTTCAATAGCGGGCTTTTCTTTGCCAGTGCCTTTTATATCGCAAAATAAGTCAGTAACCCAACGCTCCATGGTGGTGATATCCGCATCTGAGCAAAGCACTAAGCTCATCCATTGTGCTTGATAATAGGTATTAAAAAACTGACGTAATTCATCGCTAATACATGTTTCACGATCAGCTAATGTTTGTTGGCTACCAACAGAAAATTTAGCGAATGGATGATCAGGATTAACCGTTTCTTTGTGGGCTTGGTAAATCCGACGGCTATCATCTTTTATTTTTAATTTAAACTCCGCATCTATCGCGTTGCGCTCTTTTTCTGTTTCAGTGGGGCTTAATAAAGGCGCAATAAAAAAACGGCTAAACTGTTCAAGCGCATGTTCAAATTTTTGGTTGTTTATATCAAAAAAATAGCAGGTATGTTCAGTTCCAGTCCATGCATTGGTGTTACCGCCTGCTTGAGAAACAAAATTACTAAAACCATTGGATTCTGGATATTGGTCAGTGCCTAAAAAAAGCATGTGCTCTAAAAAGTGGGCAAGGCCTTGTCTATCAAGTGGATCATCGAAATGACCGGCATTGATAGCCATGGATGCAGCAGCCTTCGTTGAATCTTTATCTTGCACCAACAATACTTTTAGACCATTGTCCAGTGTTAGGGCGTGGTATGTTCTGTTATCATTGCGGCTGATATTCAAATGATGCTCCTAAAACGTCGCGTTACCTATTTTCAATATGTGATATCTTCAGACACTTTTTACAATGCTTTTAATTCTGAATATCAAGCGAGATAGATGTTACTTTGTTTTAATATAGCGGACAAATTGGCAAACTGGCTACTGTTTTATATTCTTTAATCGGTTGATTTTTTATGAAAACAATTCTAATAATGCGCCACGGCGAAGCTACACCGATGCAAGCTGACGACGCAAGCAGAAACCTGACGTTAGTTGGCCAGCAACAAGCCGAAAAAATGGGTATATGGCTGCACGCAACTCATAAACCAACAGCCTTGTTAGTTAGCCCTTATGTTCGTGCTCAACAAACTGCGCAAGGTGTTAAGAAGAACAACGTGTTTACGTTTGAAGAAACATGCAGCGACATAACCCCTGATGGAAATCCTCAAATTGCCGCAGATTACCTCGAAACATTAATTGCTATGCACCCTGAATGTGACACATGGTTGATTGTCGCCCATATGCCTATAGTGAGTTATTTAGTCGATCAGCTAAGCCCTGGCAATATGCCAATTTTTAACACCGGTGGGGTTGCTGTGATTAGCTATGATGATATGACTCAAAAAAGCCACTACCTTAGTATAAACGCACCAGCTAACGTCGTTATTTAGGTGAATACTTCTGCCTAAAAATGTATTAAAAAATTCAATTTAAAAAATGACCTATCAGGCCTATTTTTACTAAATATAAGTAGAGATTAATAATGACTATTGAACGTCTTCAAACCGGTGCGCGTATGAGCCGCATTGTTAAACATAACGGCACAGTATACTTATGCGGACAAGTTTGCGCAGATGCCGAACAAGGTATTAAAGAGCAAACACAAACAATGCTGGATAAAGTAGAAGCGCTGCTAGACGAAGCAGGAAGCTCTAAAGAACATATGCTTAGTGCAACAATTTATGTAAAAAGCATGGATTACTTTGCTGATATGAATGCAGTATGGGATGCATGGGTACCCGAGGGACATGCGCCAGCACGCGCGTGTGTTGAAGCTAAAATGGCTCGCGATGTATTGTTAGTAGAAGTATCAGTCGTCGCAGCTGTAAAATAATAGCCTTTAGCGGCTTATTTGATAAATACTCCCCAGTAAGTCGCTTATTCAGATCCACAAATACATTTAACTCCACAAAGCTTCAGGATAGACAATGAGTGCAAATCCAGTTGTATTAATAACCGGTGCTAGTCGTGGTATTGGGGCTAGCACTGCAATCCATTTTGCCCGCCACGGCTACGATATTTGCCTAAATTTTAAATCAAATGTTGTGCAAGCTAAACAAGTAGCGCAGCAGGTTCAGAGCCTTGGGGTGAAGGTTGCAATGCTGCAAGCTGATGTATCTAAAGAAACTGACGTAGTTGCTATGTTTTATAAGATAGATGAGCTATTTGGTAAAATAGATGTTCTTATCAATAACGCGGGTATTTTAAAGCCTCAAATGCGCTTGCTTGATATGGATGCTGCACGAATTAACGAAGTATTAAGCACAAACGTAACCAGTGCTTTTTTATGCTCTCGCGAGGCAATTAAGCGTATGAAAGCAGGCGGCAGCATTGTTAATGTTTCATCGGCTGCATCACGCACTGGCTCTCCAAATGAATACATTGATTATGCTGCATCAAAAGGCGCTATGGATAGTTTGACGCTTGGTTTGGCAAAAGAAGTTGCCAGACAGGGGATTCGTGTTAACGCGGTCAGGCCAGGGCTTATTTATACTGACATGCATGGTGATGGTGGTGAGGCTGAGCGTGTCGAACGCCTAAAACATGGCTTGCCACTAGGCAGAGGTGGCAATCCTGAAGAAGTGGCCGCTGCAATTTATTTTTTAGCCTCAGCACACGCTTCATTTACAACAGGCGGATTTATTGATGTAAGTGGTGGATTGTGAAGTTACAACAACACTGAAAGCCAAAACGTAAAACTTATCACACTTAAAACGGTTGACAGAACGACCGTGCTGGCAAGTGTTGCTTGATGTTGTTTTATTTGGCAGGCGATGAGGTACGCGTTTACACCCAAAGGCGATGCACTCAATAAAACCAGTACGTTTAATAATTGTGTATCGAGTTCAAATACATTATAGCCCATTAAAAGTACTAAACAGGGTAATAAAAATAGCTTGACCAAGGTAGCTACTAACGCAGCTTGCCAATTATCTGAGACTTTATAAAAAGCTAAGTTTGCCCCCAGTACAAATAACGCACACGGCAGGGCGGGTTGTCCGAGTAATAATAGCCCAGATTTAAGATCGGCAAATAAAGGGAGGCCACTTAAGTTCACCGCGATTCCACAACTGATACTCAATACGACCGGGTTCAATAACATGTTTTTACTGAATTGGGGCCATGAAAACGCCGTATTATTGCCTTTAGCGCTAATTAAAAATGTTAATGTGAAAAGTAACGCGCTGTGAAAGGTAATTATCATAAACACAATCCCCATCATTTGCTCGCCAAGTGCTGCAATTATAATAGGTAAGCCAACCAACACCGTATTTGAGTAACTACTGCCTAAAGCAAACACACTATGACGCTCATAGCTTTTATTTTTAGATAAGTAAAAACGATCAATCGCTAAGGCAAGTGAAAAGGTGAATAAAACGGGTAGATAAAAACTTAGAAACCCATCTAAACTGACGCTACCCTGCAAATTAGCATTCGACATGTTGAGAAATAAAAATGCTGGGATACTAATGTAAAAAGTAAACTTACTAAGCCCAGCGACATGCAGTTGTGATAAAAACGCACTGCGGCTGGATAGGTAACCACATAAAACAATGAAGACCAATGGAAAAATAATTGAAAAGATATGCACTTTATTTTGGCCTTTATCAGCAAGTTTTCGCTAAGGAGTTAACGCCTAAACTCATCGCTTTGTGGTAGATTAATCAGGATTAATACCGCGCCTTTACCACCGTATTCAAGCGGTGCTTGGTGCATTGCAATAACATCAGGGTGCTGAACTAAATATTGCGGTACTTTATGTCTAAGTATATGCCCACCAATGCCATGCACCACACAAGCGCAGTAATAATGCTTTTTTTTGCATTCATGGATTAAGCCTGCTAACTCGTCTTTAGCAATTTCTTTATTTAAACCGTGTAGATCCAACGTTAAGTCAGGTATAAAGTCGCCACGGCGTAGCTGCTTTGCCAAGAAACGGTCTTGGCCATCTTGCACATAATTTACCGTACCATTTGTGTCTATATCTGGAACATATTCGTCTGAGAAGAAAAATTCTGACTGTTGTTGCTTTTTTTGCTGGGCAAACTGCTTCGCTTGTGACACTTTAGGCTTATTAGCAAAGCGGTGTGTGTCTTGTTTAAAAATACGCGCACCAGAAATGCTTTGACGAAATAAGTCTATATCGTCAGTGCTGATTGGGCTGTTTGAGTGAGGATCTTTTTTCATTGCCGCAGTCTAAACAAAAAAATGCTAAAAATCGAGTAAATAGCGTTACAATAGGGCAATCATGGGGCCTTAATTGTGCCTCGATTGAGTTAATATTTTGAAAGTATAAGCAGGCAGATAACACACATGAGCGAATTACTAATAGAAGAAGCAACCTTAGATGAAGCTGTTGCAGAACTTTCAACATTGCATGATTGGTTACGTTGGACAACAAGCCAGTTTGCCAGCAGTGGTATTTTCTTTGGTCATGGGACTGATAACGCATGGGATGAAGCGGTTAGCTTATTACTTCCTGCACTTAGTTTACCTATCGATGCACCAAAAGAGTTAATGCATGCAAGGTTAACCAGCACCGAAAAAAATCGGTTGGCAGGATTAATCTCAGAGCGAATTAACGATTTCACACCCGTTCCTTATTTAACCAATATAGCCTGGTTTGCTAACTTGCCATTTTATGTAGATGAGCGTGTATTAATTCCTCGTTCGCCATTTGCAGAACTAATTAATAATCGTTTTACGCCATGGTTAGAGCAGCCAGAATCAGTAGGCCGAATCTTAGATTTATGTACCGGCTCTGGTTGTATTGCAATTGCACTGGCGCAAGCGTTTGAAACTGCGCAAGTTGATGCGGTTGATATTTCGTATGAAGCACTTGAAGTGGCTGATATTAATATTACCGATTACCAACTAAGCGATCGGGTTCTACCAATCCAATCTGATGTATTCAGTGGTGTGCCAGGTCAAAAATATGACCTTATCGTTGCAAACCCACCGTATGTTGATGCAGAGGATATGGCTGACTTACCACGTGAATTTCATCATGAGCCAGAACTTGGCCTTGCATCAGGCCATGATGGTTTAGACGTTACTCGTACAATTTTAAGTGAAGCAGCTGAACATCTAACTGATAACGGTTTGTTATTTGTCGAAGTAGGTAACTCTATGGTACACATGGATGCACTTTACCCAGGCGCGCCGTTTGAATGGATTGAGTTTGAACAAGGCGGCCTAGGTGTGTTTGTGATCAGCAAAAAACAATTGGTTGATTACTTTGTTGACTGAACAGGCAAAATTTAAAGCCGAGCCTTAGGCTCGGTACTCAGTAGTCATTAGGAATGAGGAAAGTTAATGGCAGGTAATAGCATAGGACAACTGTTTAAAGTGTCCACCTTTGGTGAAAGCCATGGCGTTGCGTTAGGCGGCGTTGTGGACGGTACACCCGCAGGTCTTGAAATCACAGAGGCCGATTTACAAATAGATTTAGATCGTCGTAAACCGGGGCAAAGTCGTTATACCACACAGCGCCGAGAAGATGATCAAATTAAGATTCTATCAGGTGTATTTGAAGGTAAAACCACAGGTACTAGCATTGGTTTACTGATTGAAAACACCGATCAGCGCTCAAAAGATTACGGTAAAATTAAAGACGTTTTTCGCCCTGGTCACGGTGATTACACTTATTGGCACAAATATGGTTTGCGCGATTATCGCGGTGGTGGCCGTTCATCGGCACGTGAAACTGCGATTCGTGTTGCTGCTGGCAGTATTGCCAAAAAATACCTAAAGCAATTTCACGGTATTGAAGTACGCGCATGTCTAAGTCAGCTTGGTCCAATTAAAGCTGAGAACTATGATTGGGATGAAGTAGAAAACAACCTGTTTTTCTTTCCTGACGTCAGTAAAATTGAAGCATTAGACGAGTATATGCGTGACCTTAAAAAACAAGGTGATTCAGTAGGCGCTAAAGTCAAAGTAGTCGCTAAAAACGTTCCTGTAGGCTTAGGCGAGCCGGTTTTTGATAGACTAGATGCAGAGCTTGCACACTCACTCATGAGCATCAATGCCGTTAAGGGGGTTGAGATTGGTGATGGCTTTGATGTGGTTGAGCAAAAAGGGTCAGAGCACCGTGATGAACTAACACCAGAGGGTTTCACGTCAAACCACGCAGGTGGTGTATTGGCGGGTATATCTACTGGGCAAGACATTATTGCTTCAATAGCACTTAAACCAACCTCAAGTATTACGATACCTGGCAACAGTATTAATACTGAAAACGAAGCCGTTGAGATGATCACAAAAGGTCGTCACGACCCTTGTGTTGGTATTCGAGCAATTCCGATAGCAGAAGCTATGATGGCCATCACCCTAATGGATCACTTACTGCGCCAACGTGGCCAAAACCCACATGTTAAACATGAACATGGGCCTATTAACGGCGCTGTTTAATAAGCATTAATATGTAAAAACCACCCTCAGATGGGTGGTTTTTTTGTGCTACCTGATATCGTTTTATTTACCAGGAAATTGATGTATATGAACATCGCGTTGCGGGAAAGGAATTGTGATATTTTCTTTATCAAACGCAATTTTAACACGTTCGAATAAACCAAAATAAACAGGCCAATAGTTTTCAGAGTCAACCCATGCCCAAACAAGCATTCCTATGTGACTATCACCGTGTTGGCTAACATGTACCACGGGTTTTTTTGCATCGTCTTGTAGCACAAGCTCGTACTCATTTAACACGCCCATTAATACTTCTCTTGCCCTAAGTACGTCATCCTCATAGCTAATACCAAATTCTATGTCGATGCGTCGTGTTGGCTCTGAAAACTTATTTTTAACACAGCCGTTAGAAAGCGTACCATTTGGAATAATAATCTTCTCATTATCGTATGTAAGCAGTACCGTGACGAATATTTGGATTTCAGTGACTTTACCCATGTAGCCCTGTGCCTCAATGACGTCGCCTACTTTAAACGGTTTAAAGAATAGAATAAGTACACCACCTGCAAAGTTAGCAAGGCTGCCTTGCAAAGCCATACCAATAGCTAACCCTGCGGCACCCAGCATGGCAATAAATGATGTGGTTTCTATGCCTATCATTGATGCTACCGAGATCAATAACAGCACCTTTAAAATAACGGAAATAAATGACACTAAAAAGTGGGTTAGTCCGGCTTCCAATTTTACACGATTCATTGAGGTTTCGGTCATAGTTGAAACTCGGCCAATAAACCACCAACCTATTATTAAGACAAATATAGCCAGAAGAAACTTAGGCCCATAAAGCATTATCATCTCTATGGCTTGGGTGTAGATCCTTTCAATCGAAATATCTTCCATTGTACTCTCCGTTAAGTATGCATTAGCGTTTAAATGATAGCTTAGTATTGATAACTTAAAGGGTAAATAACAGCAGAAAATTCAGAAATGTAAGTATAAAAGTGAGCAGCGAGTGCTGCTCACGGAGGTTGTTTAGGTTTTTCGCTTGTTTGTTTGAATACGTACTAGCTTGATCATGTTTTCTTTTACTTCAACCACTTCAATAGGGTAGCCAGAAATACGTAAGCTTAGGTTAGCATCAGGAATATCTTCTAGGTATTCAATTATTAAACCGCTGAGTGTTTTAGGGCCATCTAAAGGAAATTCCCATTCCATTTCTTTATTTAGATCGCGCACATTGGCACCACCGTCAACTAAAAATGAGCCATCTTCCTGAGGCATGACTTCTTCACTTGGCGTGCGTGTTTGGGTTGTTGTAAAGTCACCAACAACTTCTTCAAGAATATCTTCAAGTGTGACTAAACCTTGTATATCGCCATACTCATCAACAACTAAGCCAATACGTTCTTTTGATTGCTGGAACTTAAACAATTGAGTATTAAGCGATGTGCCTTCAGGGATAAAATATATCTCACGCACTGCACGTAACAGTGATGGCTTGTCGAATTGTTCTTTGGTTAATAGGCGTAATGCATCACGTGAATGTATAAAGCCGACAGCGTCATCTATTTGGTCGCGATAAAGGAGAACACGCGTATGCTGAGCATGGGTAAGTTGCTTGCTTATTAGTTTCCAGTCATCGTTGATATCAATCGCGACTATTTCGTTGCGCGGAATCATAATATCTTCAACAGTGACTTGTTCTAAATCTAAAATGGAAGTCAACATACTTTGGTGGCGAGCGGGGATCAACGCACCAGATTCATTCAGCACAGATTTTAGTTCTTCTTTACTCATGCTGTGCTCATCTATTTGTGCAGCACTAATACCAAATAAACGTAACATACCGTTGGTCATCCAGTTAACTATGACAACAAACGGGAACAAAATTTTAAGTAACCCTTTTAATACCACCGAACTTGGAAAAGCAACTTTTTCAGGGTAAAGGGCGGCAAGGGTTTTAGGCGTCACTTCGGCAAAAATAAGTACGACAAGGGTGAGTACGCCTGTAGCAATAGCGATACCTAAATCACCGTACAAACGGATACCAATGATAGTTGCAACCTGAGCGGCAGCAATATTAACCAGGTTATTACCAATTAGGATCAAGCCGATGAGTCTGTCAGGACGGCTCAAGAGCTTATTAACGCGTTTGGCAGCGCGATGGTTTTCTTTAGCGAGGTGGCGCAGACGAATTCTGTTTATTGACATGATGCCCGTTTCAGAGCCAGAAAAGTATGCAGAACATAAAATTAGAATACCGAGTATTATAAATAAAACACTCGTCGATATGCTGTCCAAAGAAGGATCCTTTTATTATAAATCAATGCGTATTAAGCGGTAGTGAGCAGCCTGAGTCAAGTTAAAACTTATTCAGAATAACTTCTTGTATAAAACGGCTACCAAAATAGGCGAGCGTTAAGGTAAATGCCGCGACCATTATTGCCAATACAATTGGTTTGCCACGCCAGCCTTTAACTATATGCCCTACAGTCACAATAGCAAATATGGCCCATGCGACTAATGATAAAATAGTCTTATGAATAAATTCACTATCAAACATACCATCTAAAAATACAAAGCCAGATAGCAAGGCGGCTGTCAGTAAACTAGTTCCAAGCGTAAGTAGATGATAAAGCTGGCGTTCAACCACCATCAAAGGAGGTAAATGGCTATGGACAATAGCAAGATCTTTGCGTTTTAATCGTTTATCAATAAAGTAAAATTGGACGCCATATAAAGTGGCGATTATCAGAACGCAGTAAGCAAGCAATGACAACGAGATATGCGTAACTAGGGCAATGTCTACATCAATACTTTGCAACAAAATATGGTGCGGAATAAATAAGCTAGAAAACGTTAAAATAGCGGCAAAGCCATATACAACAGGCAGTAAAAGTGTAGCGGGGAATTTAAGCGACACAGTTGTAACCGACACAACAATGACCCAGCACGTCAGCAATGCAACATTTACAATACTGAGGTCTTGACCATCAGCCCGAAATACTGAATTAACTAACAATAACATATGGGCTAATATTGCAACTGTACTCAGTACGATAGTGAGTTTTTGGCTTGGACCTTGTTGATGGAACAAACGAGACAACACATGCGAAGTCGCTAATACGTAAAATAAACTGGCAATAATAGTTAAACTAATAATCAGCATAGTGCTTTGGCCACTCAATTTGAGTCAAATAATCCTTGTTAAGTTAGCCCCATTGTATTTTATAGTAAGGAAAAAACCTAGGCTTTGTAAAAAGAAACTCAAACTGCATACTTGAATACTGTATTGTGCGCCTAGATTTACGGTATACTGTTTTTAATTAAAATTTAAATTAATACTGATAAGTATAAATTTTGGCTCAGAATTTGGGCTGAATGATTCAAATGCTATCGGTATCATGTTTTATCGGACCCTTTATATGTTTGAGAATCTCCAAGAACGATTAGGTAAAACCTTAAAAAATATTAGCGGCCGCGGACGCCTAACAGAAGACAATATAAAAGATACGCTGCGTGAAGTGCGCATGGCTTTTTTAGAAGCAGACGTTGCGTTGCCTGTTGTTCGTGAGTTTGTAAAACAAGTAAAAGAACGTGCTGTTGGTGTTGAAGTCACCAAAAGCTTAAGCCCAGGCCAAGTTTTCGTAAAAATAGTACGCGAAGAACTTGAAAAAGCCATGGGTGAAGCAAACGAAGAATTAAGTTTAAATGCGCAGCCCCCAGCGGTTGTAATGATGGCAGGCTTACAAGGTGCGGGTAAAACTACCAGTGTGGGTAAACTTGCAAAGTTTTTAAAAGAGCGCAAAAAGAAATCAGTACTTGTCGTCAGTGCCGATGTGTATCGTCCTGCGGCGATTAAACAGCTTGAAACATTAGCGAGCGAAGTTGATGTAGATTTCTTCCCAAGTGATATTTCTCAAAAACCAGTCGATATTGCCAATGCGGCAATCTCTCACGCGAAGAAGAAATTCATTGATGTGGTATTAGTCGATACCGCGGGTCGTTTGCATGTTGATAATGACATGATGGATGAAATAAAAGCGCTGCATAGTGCGATTAACCCAATCGAGACTTTATTTGTTGTCGATGCGATGACGGGTCAAGATGCGGCTAATACGGCTAAAGCATTTGATGAAGCACTCCCGCTGACAGGTGTGATCTTAACCAAAACAGATGGTGATGCACGTGGTGGTGCAGCTTTATCTATTCGTCACATTACCGGTAAGCCAATTAAGTTTATGGGTGTGGGTGAGCGCACCGATGCACTTGAACCTTTCCACCCTGACCGTATCGCGTCGCGTATATTAGGTATGGGTGACGTACTTTCATTAATCGAAGAAGTCGAAATGAAAGTCGATAAGGAAAAAGCAGCCAAGGTTGCTGAAAAAGTATTTAAGGGCAACGGCTTCACCTTGGATGATTTTGCAGAGCAATTAAAGCAGATGAAAAACATGGGTGGCATGATGTCGATGCTTGATAAGCTACCGGGTATGTCAAACTTACCAGACGCTGTAAAAGGCCAAATGGGTGACAAAACCTTTATTCAAATGGAAGCAATCATCAGCTCAATGACCAAACAAGAGCGTGCACGTCCAGAAATCATCAAAGGTTCGCGTAAAAAACGTATTGCAGCGGGTTCTGGTACGCAAGTGCAAGAAATAAATAAACTACTAAAGCAGTTTACCCAAATGCAAAAAATGATGAAAAAGATGAAAGGTAAAGGCGGCATGCAAAAAATGATGCGCGGAATGAAAGGCATGATGCCACCGGGTATGATGGGCGGCGGCGGACCTAAATTTTAATATAGCACTGACTTTTGCATATTAAATAGTCAAATTAATTTTAAAAAGAGGCGAAATGCCTCTTTTTTTGTGGATAATTTATGCATTCAATTGCTTACGCTACCTTATTTGACGCACAGATCAGTGTTTAATCTACTAAACTGGGATTTTAGATCACTTCTTACTTGCATTGTTGCTAAAAACTCGTACAATTCCCCAGCTCCCCATACTGGGGAGTAAATCTTATTAATGAAAACAGTCAATCTATTTAGAGGACGGTATGGTAACTATTCGTTTGCAACGTGGTGGCGCTAAAAAACGCCCTTTCTATCAAATTGTGGTTGCGGATAGCCGTTTCTCGCGTGACGGTCGCTTCATCGAGAAAGTAGGTTTCTTTAACCCAATTGCTTCAGGTCAGGAAGAAAAAGTTCGTTTAGATTTATCTCGTGTTGATCACTGGGTAGGTCAAGGCGCAGGTCTTTCAGATCGTGTAGCTAAGTTAGTTAAAGACGCTCGTAAAGCGGCTTAATAGGCGTAAGTGTAACCATGAGTCAAGAGAACACCTCATCAATAATTGTCGTAGGAAAGCTCGGTGCCCCGTATGGTATAAAGGGCTGGCTTAAGGTACATTCATTTACTGATGATCCCCAAGGGATCTTCGATTTCAGCCCGTGGTTGATAGGGCAGCAAGGTAAATGGCAATCCTTAGAAGTGGTCGACTGGCGTCGCCACAACAAAGGCTTTATCGCTAAGTTTGCGCAAGTAAACGACAGAGACCAAGCAATGGCTTATACCAATGTTGAAATCTCTGTGGATTCAGCGCAGCTACCAGAATTACCGCAAGGTGAATTCTATTGGCGAGATCTCATTGGCATGTCGGTTGTAACTGATAAAGGTTATAACTTAGGCACTGTTGATGACCTGATGGAGACAGGCTCAAATGACGTATTAGTTGTGAAAGCAAATAATAAAGATGCATTTGGCCAAGCTGAGCGTTTAATTCCATTTTTAACTGATTCAGTTATTAAAGAAGTTAAACACGAAGCGAGAGAAATTACCGTAGACTGGGATCCTGGCTTTTAATGAGTCAAACGAGTTCGTTGTGGGTAGGGGTTATCAGCCTTTTCCCGGACATGTTTGATGCCATTACACAGCAAGGTGTAACAGGTCGCGCAGTAAAAAGTGGTTTAATCGACTTTAACTGCTGGAATCCACGAGACTATGCAACTGATAAGCATAGAACCGTAGATGACCGTCCTTACGGGGGCGGACCCGGTATGTTAATGATGGTTGAACCATTGAAACAAGCCATTCTTGACGCAAAAAAAGCGGCAGGTGATGGTGCAAAAGTAATTTATATGTCCCCGCAAGGGCGCAAATTGGATCAGCAAGGGGCGAGCGAACTCGCAAACTCTGAAAAGCTGATTTTGATTGCCGGTCGCTATGAAGGTATAGACGAGAGAATAATAGAGTCATACGTTGACGAAGAATGGTCAATTGGTGATTTTATTTTGAGTGGTGGTGAACTACCTGCCATGACATTAATTGACGCAGTAGCGCGATTAGTGCCAGGTGTGTTAGGACATAACCAATCAGCAGAGCAAGATTCATTTTCGGATGGCTTGCTAGATTGTCCTCACTATACACGGCCAGAAACATTGGACGACAAACAGGTTCCTGCTGTATTACTCAGTGGAAACCACCAAGAGATAGCTAAATGGCGGCAAATGCAGTCACTAGGCAGAACTTGGTTACGACGTCCTGACTTGTTGCATAACCTAGCTCTGACTGAGGAGCAAGCGGTATTACTCGCAAAATTTCAGCAAGAGTACCAAAAAGCTTGTGGCTAGAAGACAGTTACACCTAGGAAAGTGAGAAACATAATGGCAAAAGTAAACCAAAATATTATTAAAGCGCTTGAAAATGAGCAGCTTAAAACAGACGTACCAGCATTCGGCCCTGGTGATACAGTAGTTGTACAGGTACGTGTAAAAGAAGGTGCTAAAGAGCGTCTACAGGCCTTTGAAGGTGTTGTAATCGCTAAGCGTAATCGTGGTCTTCACTCAGCATTCACAGTTCGTAAAATCTCGAGCGGTGAAGGTGTTGAGCGTGTATTCCAAACGCACAGCCCTCTTATCGATAGCGTAACAGTTAAGCGTCGCGGTGCAGTTCGCCGTGCTAAGCTTTACTATCTACGTGAGCGTTCTGGTAAATCTGCACGTATTAGAGAAAAACTTAACTAATACGCGCTGTTTATCAACGCAGATAAAACAGGTTGTAGCCTTCGGGTTACAACCTGTTTTGGTTTTTAAAAGCGCTAATTTTCAATAGTGGCTTTCACACACCTCTCCCTTACTGCAATTAACGGCGAGCTTCGTTATACTCGAACTGCAACTTTATTTGCTCAAGTAAATTCTTTTTCCTCTTTTTAAAAATGATGGCCCAATGACCGATATGACAGTGGTTACCCACGATGGTAATTTTCATGCTGATGATGTATTCAGTATTGCAGTACTTAAAACTATTTTCCCGACGCTGACGCTAATTAGGACAAGAGATAAACACGTTATTAGCCAGGCCGATATCGTAATTGATGTGGGTAACGAGTATGACCCTGAGACAGGGCGTTTTGATCACCACCAACGGGGTGGTGCAGGTGCACGAGAAAATGGGATTCCTTTTTCATCGTTTGGTCTAGTGTGGAAAAAGTATGGCCTCGATCTTTGTGCAGGCAATCAAGTAGTAGCAGATTCTGTTGACGCAGGGTTAGTATCTACAATTGACGCAATAGATTGCGGCTATGTTGAAGGGGTTGAGCAAGGTATAAGCTTGAGTCAGACAATCTCGATGTTTAATCCAACATGGCAAGAAGACGGAAATTTTGACGAATGCTTTAATGAAGCTGTGGAATTTGCACAGCGATTATTAAAGCGCTTTATTTCTTCTGCAAGTGGCAGTGCAGCGGCTAAAAAAATAGTCGCGAAAGCAATTACTGACGCAGACGACCCTCGTGTAATTATTCTTAAGCAATACACTCCATGGAAAAAAACGGTTCACAGTTTGTCAGATCAAGCTTTATATATGATTTACCCATCTCACTCGGGTAAGTGGATTATACAAACTGTGCCAGTAGAGCCGGGCTCATTTGAGGACAGAAAATCGTTACCTAAAGAGTGGGCTGGTTTATCAGGCGAAGAACTTCAAACTGTCACAGGCATTGAGGATGCTAATTTTTGCCACAATGGGTTATTCATCGCAGGTGCTGACTCATTTACAAGCGTAATGAATATGGCATCTCTTGCACTGCAAAATTAAATAACCTGAACTTGGATAATAAATCTATCTTTAGCGGATACTTTCAACGCTAACTGCGTTGAATGTACTTGCAATAGCCTAGCTATTGACGTGTAATTTCGCTTTGCTATCGCGAAAAGTCTCCGGCTACAGACGAATAAATATCCTTGTGATTTAACATCTATACATTAAAGTTTAGGTTAATTACATTCATAGGGCCGCGCTAAGTGATTTGCGCGGCTTAATTCATATTGCTTATTCAAACATTTATGCCGCACTCTTTCTTTGTTTTCGCTTTTAACGATTCCCCAATCCTGTTAGTATTTGTCGTATTGATAAGTTTACTTTAATGTAATCTTAAGTTTACATTTTGGCGTTTTATAGGTGGTAGGGTACGTGGCAGAGAGAGAAGAATTAAATCAGCTTAGAACAGAAATTGATGAGTGCGATACGCAATTAGTTGCTCTACTTGCTCGACGCAATAAAATTACTGGCCGCATCGGCGCCATCAAACAGCAAACCGGTGCACCTCTACATGCCCCAGAACGTGAAGCAACTCTCCTTGCCGCGCGACGCCAAGAAGCAATAAACCAAGGCGTAAACCCTGAACTCGTTGAAGATATTCTCAGACGCATGATGCGTGAAGCTTATCAAAACCAGCAAGCCAAATTAGCATGTGCAGCACCTGAATTATCACCCATTGTTATTGTCGGGGGAGAAGGCGCCATGGGCCAACTCTTTGCAAATCAGTTTAGACGCTCTGGCTATGAAGTTAAAATACTTGATAAGTCACAACAGCACCAAGCGAAAGAGATATTAACAGGCGCAAAGTTGGTGATGGTGAGTGTGCCTATTAATGCACTCGAGTCCGTAGTCAATTCGCTACCTAAGTTGGATGATGATTGTTTGCTGGTTGATATAACATCAGTTAAGCAATCACCTATAACGGTATTAAAAAAAGCACACAGTGGACCTGTAGTTGGTTTGCACCCGATGTTTGGACCAGATATATCACACTGGGTAAAACAAACCGTTGTGGTATGTGAAGGTCGTCATCATGATGTTGCTCAAGGGCTTTTATCTCAGTTGCAAGTATGGGGTTGTCAGCTTGTTGAGCTCGACGCAAAAAAACACGATGAAGCAATGCAAATTATCCAGGTAATGCGTCACTTAACTACGTTTGTTTATGGTCAGTTTTTAGCGAAGCAAGGGCATACTTTAGAGGAACTTAGGAGTTGCTCATCACCAATTTATCAATTGGAGCTGATGATGGTAGGGCGTTTATTTGCGCAATCTCCTGAGTTGTATTCAGATATTATGCTGGCTCAGTTTGATAACGTTGAAGAGTTGCTCGCGCAATATCAAGATACTTTTGCCAACACACTTGATAAGTTAAGAGCGGGAAATAAAGCTGCACTTATTGAGGCATTTGGCGAAGCAAAGGCGTATTTCTCAGATTCTACAGCTCACTTTTTAACGCAAAGTCGAAGTTTATTAAATAAAGCAAATGATGCAAAAGTGCTTGATTAAATAACGTTCAATAAAAAAGGGCCTAATGGCCCTTTTTTTAACCGTCAACACTCACGGCTTGAAGTGATTCACTTTGGTAGCAACCTAAAACACGAACATATTGCGTGTGTTGTTTAAGTTGTTCTAAGGCACTTTGTACATGACTATCTACTAGGTTTGCTTCTAAATCGACATAGAATACTTCTTCCCATGGATTACCTGGCACAGGGCGTGATTCTAACTTCACTAGATTAATGTTGTGCTCTTTGAAAATCATCAGCGCGTCGGCAAGTGAACCAGCTTGTTGCTTGGTTGCCATAATTAAACTGGTTTTAGTTGGGATTTGTTTTGAGACTTGCAACGGTTGGCGCGCAACAACAATAAAGCGACTGTGGTTTTCTTGTTGATTAGCAAGGCCGGATTTCAGTACCTCTAAACCAACGTGTTTCCCTGCTTGTGCTGAACCGATGGCTGCACTATTTGGCGTTTCAAGCGCAGATTGAAGTGCGCTCGATGTTGAGTCACACGTTTCATGCTGTATCTCACCTAGCCCTTGTAAAAAGCGGCTACACTGTGCAAAAGGTTGAGGGTGGGCAAAAATTTTACTTAATTGACTCAGTTCGGTATCAGGTGAAGCCAATAAGCAATGCTCTACACTGTGAGTAACTTCACCAACAATAGAGACTTGCGCGTGCTGGAGTAAATCAAAAACTTCATTGATACTACCAGAACTCGTATTTTCAATAGGAAGCAAACCGAAATCTGCTTGGCCGCTTTCAACTTTTCCTGTTATTTGTTCGAAACTAATACACCCTAATTCCACCAACTTTCCAGGGCGGCGACTAAAGTACTTATGGCATGCCAACTGGCTATACGTTCCTTGACCTCCTAAATATGCAACACGGTGAGTTTCACTCATTGCACCAGGGTTTAGGTTTTTTTGTAGCATTGCCTGCTGATTTAACACAGAATCTTCTAATATAGTTTGAAAAACATTATTAACATAATAAGCATCTAATCCGAGCGATTTTCCATAGCCTATCAACTTCTCGAGCAAAGCTTGCTCTCTTGCTTCGTCACGGATTGGTTTATTGTTTGCTATTTTATATTCGACAACGCCATGGCTAATACGACGACGTTTAGCAAGTAATACAAGCAGGTCAGAATCAATTTCATTGATGTCATGTCTGAGTGTGTTTAATACATCATTTGTCATTTGGGTTCCTCATTCCAAAAGCTACCAATAGGGTAGTAAAAACAAAAAAGCCTCCCAGTTGGGAGGCTTTTGCTATTCGGTTGATTAAATCTCGCAAACAGGTAAGCCTCTTTCATCTGATAAAGAAAAAGAAGCTAATAAACGTAAATGTGAAACGCGAGAAATGTATATTCATATCTTAAATGTATGTAGACTGATCATTAAAGTCAACACTCTATTGTGTTTAATAGCGCATTCGTACTGCTTTAATCTCATATTTAAGTTTTTTTGTGAATATTTACAAAAAATTTATAAATCTAAATAGGGATCTGGTATATTTCTGAGTGTAGATTCAAATAATAACAATTATTAATAAATAAGGTTGGATTGTGGTGTATAGACGCCCACCATCACGTTTTGGTGTTAACTCATTAAGTATGAAGCTTTCGCTGCTTATATCAGCGATTTGTTTAATTGCAGGTATTTGTGCAGCTGCATTGATGCTCAAGTCTGAAGAAAAACAGCTGGTATTTGAAGAGCATGAAGTATTAAAGCTTTCAAGCAATCGGTTAAATCAGCAATTTAATAATTTAGTGAAAACTAAAATTAATATCGCAGAGCAAGCAAACAGAGTGGTAACAAACCAATTGTTTTATAGCTCTTCGCAGCTGGCTGATAACCAAGATGCGGTATTAAGTTTTGAGGCTGACGGCAGCATTCGTAGTTCTTCTAACGATGGTTTTTCCGCCGCGTTTTTACCCCAAAAAAATTACTCCCCATTTTATAAAAAGTTACTACATGACTCTGAGTCGCTGTGGAAAATACTATCTCCTACTCTTATTGAAGATTTCTCAAACTTTTATTTAATCACCAAAGATAACTTTATCCGTATTGCACCATCAAATTGGGCATTGAGTGTTGCCGGTGATCATCAATTCACTAAAGACAGTAATTTTAACTACGCACAAGAGGAGCAAAACCCTACACGCGAAGCGGTCTGGTCTAATGTATATTACGATGAAATTTCGCATAAATGGGTCATCAGCATTCTTGTGCCTATTTATATTAATAATGAATTCCTCGGTGTAACTGGGAGTGATTTAGTTTTAGATACGTTAATCTCTCAACTCCCGATTGGTGACAATGATCAACACCTCTTTGTGTTTGACGGCCAAGGCCAATTACTTTCACACCCTAATTTGACTAAAAATAAGTATGAAGATTATGGGCAACGCGGCAAGCGTCTAAATAGTAACGATTTTGTCAATGCAGATTTGCAAGAGCTTATTAGCCAAACAATTAAAATGAAGTTACCAAAAAATGCGGACTCTTTTATTCAAGATGGTGAAACACACATCATAAATATCCGTAAAGTTGAACATTTGGATTGGTACATCGGAATTTATAAAAAACGCTCCTCGGCATTATCTGCGCTACAAGAGCTAAAGGTGAAGTTTTTTGGGCTGTTTATTTTATATGCCATTCTTGTTGCTTTATTGCTTCATCAAGCACTGTATCAGCTAGTACTAAGGCGTATACATTCATTAGTTCATGCAGTAACCAGCTTTGGTAAAGGTCATTTGCAAATTGAATTTCCTAAAGAAAATAAAGATGAAATAGGCACGCTTAACGGATCTTTTCGTGACATGGCCGTTGAGATCCGCAAGTTGATTGATGGCCTAAATCAGCGCATTACGGAAAAAGAAATTGCTGAAAAAGCCGCAAATCGACTTTCAAAAGCGGTATCTTTTTCTGGTACTGGGGTTGTGATCACAGATCACAATTTTGTAATTGAATACGTTAACCCGAAGATGCTGGAAATGTCCGGTTTTGAGGAAAGCCACTTTTTGAACTCAGCCTTATTAAGTATTGTGGCTGAAGAAATGGCTATATTAGTCGATGATATCGATATTGATTTACGCAGTCGTAACTATTGGCGCGGAGATACCTTGATTCAAGGACTGAACAAACCACCAATTTGGGTATCTTTGAGTATTTCACCTATACGTGAAGACAGTGGAGAGATCAGCAGTTACGTAGCATCCGCTCAAGATATTTCGTTTGTTAAAGAAAGCCAAAGAAAAATGGAACAACTGGCTTACTTCGATACCTTAACAGGGCTGGCGAACCGTACATTTTTTAGAATGCAATTACGTAAATCGATGGCGCTTGCTGAGCGGGGCCATTATGCGTTTGCATTGTTCTATTTTGATTTAGATGAATTTAAACGTATTAATGACACATTAGGGCATGATGCGGGTGACCAGCTTTTGGTAGAAGTGGCAAATAGGTTGAAGAAACGCCTGCGTGCAGAAGATACCATATCACGATTGGGTGGTGATGAGTTTGCCGTATTACTCAGTGGCATAGAACACCAAGATCATGCCACTGAAGTGGCTAACACGATTCAAAAAACCCTCAACGAACCTATTATGTTGGGTAATAATGAAGTGATCATCAGTGCCAGTATAGGTATCACTATGGCGCCGTATGATAGCCAAGAAGAAGACCAGTTACTGAAGCATGCAGATTTAGCGATGTATGAAGCTAAAGCAAAAGGCCGCAACACATACCACTTTTATAGCCAAGAGTTAGATGCAGCTGCAAATGAACGGTTATTTATTGAAAATGAATTGCGCAGTGCTATTAAAGAGCGTCAGTTTGTATTGTATTACCAGCCACAAGTTGATTGCAGAACAAATCAAGTGGTTGGCTATGAAGCTTTGATACGCTGGTTCCATCCAAAAGAAGGTATGATCCCACCTACTAAGTTTATTCCTATTGCAGAGGCAACTGGCTTAATTGTTGAGCTTGGTGCTTGGGTACTTGAAGAGTCGTTTGAATTTGCAGCAAGGCTTGCAGCACAGGGTCGTGAAAATAATATTTCGATTAATTTATCAGCTCGTCAGTTTAAAGACTCTAAACTAGTGCCTTTGTTGGCATCGATGATTCAAAAAACGAATGTAGCTGCAAAAAGCTTACACCTAGAATTGACAGAAAGCATGTTAATGGGGAACGTAGAGGCCGCAATAGCTCAGTTACACCAGTTAAAGGATCTTGGCGTGTCTATTTCTATTGATGACTTTGGGACGGGTTACTCGTCGTTAAGCTATTTAAAACGTTTCCCTGTTGATATTCTTAAGGTTGATCGCTCGTTTGTACAAGATATACCAGAAGACTCTAACGATATGGAAATCACCGCGGCGATTATAGCCATGGCACAAAAGCTCAAACTTGATGTAGTCGCAGAAGGGGTTGAAACCATTGAGCAGGTTGAGTTTTTACAAAATAATAACTGCTTTATTGTGCAAGGCTATTTCTACAGTCCACCTATCCCAGAACGAGAGCTACCAGAGTTATTTGACAAGCTCAGTGACTTGGCTGAAAGGCCATAGTTTAATTTCGTAGGTTAACTGTGCTAATACACTTGTTGAACTGAGCGCGCGCTAACAGTTTAAAGTGAGTCAGGTTTTTTGCACTACATGACACACGTACAATAAATAAAAACGGCACCTAGGTGCCGTTTTTATTTAACTGCTAACCTAGGGTCTGTTGATCTTTTAAGGTTGAATTTTCAGCAGCCTGTTTGGTATTTAGGCAAGGCAGCGCCTATGTGGTGTGGTTATTTCCCATAAATAGGCGATAACGCAGCATCAATGCCAAACAGGCGCAGCCCTTCGGGTTCAGCCTAGGGGTAATTTCCTCTTTGTTGCCTACATGGATGGTGGTAAGGGGCGTGAGCAGGAGGTGCAAGCTTTGCTCGGTTTTGACTTAGCCCACGAGGTTACACACCTCGCGCCGCGATTTAACCGCCCCTAATTTGAACGAATTTTAATCCGCAAAGGTCAACAGACTTTAACTGATTACAGCTAACCAATTGCAGGGATAAGTCCTGCCATTTGCATACCTTGTGCGCTGATAATGAGTATTCCACACAGTGCAGCAAGTATTAGCCCAACATTTCCACCAATCACAGTGTAACCAGTATGGGCTTGTTGGCGTTGTTTATACACCATAGCAACAGGTAAAAATACCGCTAATACAACCAGCGCAATTGCCGCGTAGCCTAATGCCATAATAAAACCCTGAGGATAGAAAAGTGCAAACCCTAGAGGAGGAATAAACGTTATAAGAGCCGTTTTAAAGCGATCTTTACTTTTATCACCTTTTTTAAATGCATCAGCAAAAAAATCAAACAATCCTAAGCTCACACCCAAAAATGAAGTGGCCAATGCTAAATCAGCAAATAAATTAACGGCGGAAGCGACGGCTGAATTGTTCGCAATATTAGCCATGCTAGCAACAAAACCCGGAAGCCCAGTACTTGTTAGTAGCTCACTTTGGCTCATGATCCCTTGGCTAATAAGTTGCCAAAAGATATAAATGACGAGCGGCAGTGAAGCACCTGCGATCATCACACGGCGCAGTGTTTTTATATCAAGCCCTACATACTTCACAATAGAAGGAATAGAGCCATGAAAACCGAATGAGGTAAATACAACAGGAATAGCGGAGAGAATGAGTCCCTGCTCAATGGGCATTTCAAGTAAATGCTGGCCATGTACATAAGGCGTAAGCATATAAAATAAACTGGCAAGAACAACAATTTTAACGGTAAATAAAACCCTATTAAGTTTGTCTACTTTACTTGTTCCAAGTGTAACAACAGTACCAATGATTAATGCAATAATGACAGAGCCGACTTGTGGCGCAATATTAAGGTTGAGGCCAGCATTAATTTTTTCCTGTAATTGTGCGCCGCCACCTGCGATATACGCAGCACAGAGTGCATAAAACAAGAACATCACCGAAAAGTTAGCAAGATACTGTCCGCGCTTGCCAAGCCACGATTTAGCTAACGTATTTAACGTGGCTTCACGTTCTGCATGCTGATGTAATTCAAGCATAAGCAGGGCGGTGTAGGTCATTAACACCCATGTTGCTATAATTAATATAAGCGCAGTACTAAACCCAAGTCCTGCACTTGCTATTGGCAGCGCGAGCATTCCTGCGCCTATCGTGGTACCTGCAACAATTAACATGCTGCCTATTGTATTATTTTTATGCACTCTTTTGCCCCTGAAACATCGTGAGAGGCAAGCAAGATATAACTAGTTGGCGCAAACTTAAATAGTTTTGTCATAAATCAAAGAAAATAAATGTAACCTATGATTTACATGGAGTAATACAGGTTAAAAAATTTAACCAAGTATTAAATACAAAGTGTTGACTAATTAACCAGATCTGGTACTAATGGTGTTGCTTTTGCAATTTTATTAATTCAACAAATAAAGAAATTTAATGCAACTAACTAACCGAGTCCTAACACCGCTTTGCTCATGGCTGACCTGTTCAGTGATGCGCTCGTGCATGGATTGCGGTAAAGTATAATTCTTATATTTAACCGCGGTATAACGCGGTTAGAATCCTTTTTTCCTCCTGTCGTTTTACCGCCTCCTTAAAGGAATAGCCGGGTGAACGTCAAAATCTCTTATTTATTTATGGTGTTGGTGTGGTCAACAACACCGCTGGGTATCGTATTTAGTAGCGCTACGGTAGAGCCAACTCTTGCTGTATTATTACGCATGCTGATAGGACTCGTGTTGGCTGCATTTGTGGTCGCAATAGCTAATATAAGAATCCCATGGCATAGGCGCGCATGTTTTTTATATGGGTACTCAAGTATAGGGATTTATGGTGGAATGTTATTAAGCTATATGGCTGCTAAAACTGTCCCTTCAGGTTTGATTTCACTTATTTTTGGCTTAGCGCCAATTCTATCTGGGTTGCTTGCGCAGCGTTTACTGAATGAGCCTAAGTTTAGCCTAATAAAGTGCACAGCGCTTATTTGCGCCTTAGGTGGATTATATTTGGTAAGTGAAGAACATATTCAAGGCTCTATGTTACAAATCCAAGGCTTTATCTATGTCGCTTTAGCAGTATGCTTTTTTAGCCTTAGCGGTGTAATGATAAAGCGGATTCGTATCGCAATACACCCAATGGCAACAACATTTGGCTCTTTAATATTTGTGACGCCGTTATTCTTTATTACTTGGTGGTTTTTTGGTGGCCAATTGGACAGTCAAGCGTGGTCAGCCAAATCTATTTGGTCAATTGTTTATTTGGGCGTTTTCGGCTCTTTAGTGGGAGCATTGGCGTATTTTCATGTACTACAAAAATTAACAGCAAGTACCGTTGCATTGACTACTTTAATCACTCCTAGTTTTGCGATTGCCTTGGGGGCGTGGTTAAACGATGAGCCTATCAGCATGCAACTTGGTGTTGGTGCGGGAATTATATTAATCAGCTTAGCAATTTTTCAATTTGGTGAAGGGTGGTTGAATAAAAAAGGTAAGCTAAAAAAGCTTACCTCTTAATGAGTTAAAATCACATTTTTGCTATTTGAATAACGAGGCGACGGTTTTTATCACGGCCTAAAATATTGTCATTGGTTGCGACATGGCGCTTTTCACCAAAGCCTTGTGTTTCAACCTTTGATTCATCAACACCAAGGCTTACCATGTAATCTTTTATTGCTTTAGCGCGCTTTTTAGAAAGTTCTAAGTTATTCCAGCGACCACCGTAACTGTCAGTATATGAATCAATTGAAATAGATGAAATACTTGTATCGTGTTTTAGGTACTCAGCAATTTTATCTAAACGTTTTTGTGACGATTTAGTAAGCTTGCTGGTATTGGGTTGATAATTCATTATCGTGAATGAAATATCCTCAAAATTATAAGGTAATAACTCGTCGCGGCATTGCAAAAAAGCCCAGTAAGCCTGTTTAAAATTGATACTCGATAAGCCAACGGCAATTTTATCGGCACTATTTTGCCAGTCTTGATAATAAAAAGTTGGGTGGTAGCCTTTTTCAAGCTCCGTGAGCATTTCCCAAGCGGTTTGATTTCCCAATTCGCCGTCAAATTTACGTAGCAGCTTCATATTTGCAAGATCACGCGCAGGGCGGCCCGCTCGCCAAGTCGGAGGCACAGCCTTGAGGCCCGCAACACTGTAATTATCTGGCCTCACAACCATATCTAAATTAAAGAGCACATCTTTATTTTTACTTGCATTTGCACTAAATATAGCTTCCCCATAATAAGGAACCTCATGATTTAATTGACATTGTAGTCGTGTTGTTTTTACGACATGCCATTGCGATGTATCAGCGTTGGCGCTGTACTGTCGCATTGCAGCTGATGTTACGCAGCTTGAAAATAGGGCAATTGTTGTAATACCAACAGAGAGTAATGATAATTTCACAGTAGTGGACTCCAACAATAAATTACTTTGTAAAAACATCTGTCAATACTTTGGCTAGTCAGCAGGCATAACAGTTACCCAAAGCCTTGTATTAAGTATGAACATGAATACCAAAGTATCAAGCAATTTATATGCCCACTATTTAATCCTTTAATTAATACTTAAACCCTCTAGCCGAGTGGGCATCAACTTTGTCATAATAGGAGGCTTACATTCATAAACCAAGAAGACTATGGCAAATACTGAACAAACACTTTTCGCAAAACGTTTCCGTGGCTTTTTCCCTGTTGTTATAGATGTTGAAACGGCGGGTTTTAACAAAGAAACTGATGCGCTACTAGAAATTGCAGTCTCTATTTTAAAAATGGATGACGAAGGGTTGTTAAGTATTGATCATACTGTGCATTTTCATGTTGAGCCTTTCGAAGGGGCTAATATTGAGCAAGCCGCCATTGAATTTAATGGCATTGATCCACATTCACCTCTTCGTGGTGCGGTGCCAGAAGATGAAGCAATAAAAGAGGTGTGTAAGGCGGTACGTAAAGCCCAAAAAGCGGCTGGATGTCAGCGTTCAGTTGTTGTTGCCCATAACGCTGCGTTTGACCATGGCTTTTTAAATGCAGCTATTGAGCGAAATAATATTAAGCGCACGCCGTTTCATCCGTTTGTAAGCTTTGATACTACCTCGCTTGCAGGCTTAGCACTGGGACAAACTGTTTTAGCAAAAGCATGTCGTGCAGCAGGAATCGAGTTTGATAACAAACAAGCACACTCAGCATTGTACGACACTGAACGCACCGCGGAGCTCTATTGCTTAATCGTTAATCGTTGGCAGCAGCTCGGTGGATGGCCGCTCGCTGAAGAGGTGCTAGAAGACAGTGAACAAACTACAATAGAAGACTCAGCCGTTAAAACGACTGAGTAATTTTTCCTTCGCTCATTTTTACTAAATGAGGAGGGTAAATACGTGAAAAGTTTTTCGAATCTTTAGCTATTTTGAGCTCTACGCCAGGGTGCATGAGCTCATTAACCTTAACCCTACTAATAGACAAAAGCTGTGTGATTTTTTGCTTAATTAGATGTTTTTTACGTTTAGTGTTAGCAACCTTAATGTTTATTTGCTCTTCACTTGCCGTAATTTTATCAAGCAGTAATTGTCTTTTTTCAGGGAATGGGATTTTAATGGCTTTCTTTCGGGCTTGTTTTAAAGCTGCAGACTTTGTAGTTAACAGCTTTTCAAAGTCACTAACCTGAACTTGCTTTTGACGTAAATCATGCCAATTTTGCGCAAGGTATATCCGTGTTTTGGTCCCTGATGGCGCACCTAATTCACCGGTTTCAATTCGCATCGCATTTAAAACGCTTCCGCCTATTATTTTACCCCGAGGGTTACTTGCTTTGCCAACTCTGATCAAACGGCGTGCGCTTAAGTCACAATGTAATGCTTGGCGCTCAATAAATAAATCCTGTTCACCTTCGACCGAGCAATATTGTGCGTATCCAATTGAAATCGTTCTAGCTGCCTTGATTTTACAACTAAATGCTTCGTTATCTTCGCGTTTTCGACCAATTGCACCCTGCATTATGGTCACAGCGCTTGCACTTTCAATAATGCCTGATTCAACAAAGCCTAGTACTGTGACATCACCGCTTGCACGGACTTGCATGCCATCTTTAATATCACCACTAATAATAACACTGCCGTCAAAATCAACGTGACCCGTACCAATATCTACGTTGTCAAAGCACAATACATCATCAACACGCATACCTCGCGGTAGTGCAACAGGCACACCTTTACAGTCTGCAATAAGTATATTTGGGTTATCAGGGTCTAACTTAGTGCCCTCAAAAGGCTGCAATGGCAAATCTTTACCTGGGCAAGCGGGGATCATATCGCCAAATACAGTATAGCCATCTTCACCATTTGTAGCAGCAATGCGTTGCATTAAAGGCGTGCCAGGCTTAACGGTAATGATTGCACCTAGATCACGCATATCGACTTTACCGCCTTCTTTGGCTTGTGGGCTTAGCACTCTATCTTGGGCTGTTGAGCATAAACGCACAAACTTAGCATCTGCGCCTTCTTTAGGGCGACGACCATGAGCAACAATTGCCGAATACGACATACCGGGCGATTTTTCGAATTGCTGACCTAAAAACGAATCGAGAGCGCGAGCACTCACACCTTGAACTACGCCTGCCTCGAGTAAAACCTCTCGGGCTTTGTCGATTGACATTAACTCACCGCCACGAGCGGTAGTTAGCGTAGCTTCTGCAACCATGTTCTTTTCATCAATTTTAACAGTGATTGAAGCGTCTACAGCCTTTGCTATATTAAGGGAGTCATTACCTAAGTTGTTACTGGGTGTAAAAAGTTTGCCAATATTTGCTGTAATAACTTCAAAGTCAGCAAATTGAGACTGTTCGAATAGTTCGATCAACTGTGAGCCAGTGACAGGATAGCCACTCTTTTTAGGATGCTCGGAAATAGACACAAAACCAGATTGTGTATCATGGATAAACAGCGACATTTATGACTTCCTATAAAACTATGCCTGTTTTTATTATCATTCACCAAGGTATAATACTAAATGGCGATTATGTATGCTATTTGAGCACAACTGTGACCTTATGTTAAGTAAATGTTCTAATTATTTTTCCTAAAATGCAGGCTTGTTTACAAATTTACCTGTAATTAATTATAAATAAAGCACTTTTACTAGGGTCTGTTGACCTTTGCGGATTAAAATTTGTTCAAACTAGGAGCGGTTTAATCGCGGCGTGAGGTTTGTAACCTAGCGGGCTAAGTCAAAACCGAACAAAGCTACCGCGTCCTGCTAACGCCCCTTACCTACATCCATGTAGGTAACAAAGAGTAAATCGCTCTTGGGCAGAACCCGAAGGGCAGCGCCTGTTTGGCATTTATGCTGCGTTATCACCTATTTATGGGGAACAACCACACCACATAGGTTCTGCCTTGCCTAAATACCAAACAGATTGCTGCAAATTTAACCGTGAAAGGTCAACAGACCCTAAAATAAAGTTGTTTAGAGTCTTGAGTATCGCCGCCTTAGTCAGTTATACTGCCCGCACACTCTGAATGAGTTTACTAATTCAGGGGCTGATTAGGATTCGACGGAATTCAAGAAGCCCGAGGTGCATGTCGAGGTGCGGTTTGCCTCGTAAAAAAGCCGCAATTTAAAGTAATCGCAAACGACGATAACTACTCTCTAGCAGCTTAGGCTGGCTAGCGCTCCTTCCATGTATTCTTGTGGACTGGATTCTGGAGTGTCACCCTAACACCTGATCGCGATGGAAACCCTGGCCGGGGTTGAAGCGTTAAAACTAAGCGGCCTCGCCTTTATCTACCGTGTTTGTCCGGGATTTAAAGGTTAATTAAATGACAATACTAAACATGTAGTACCGACGGTCGAGGCTTTTCGGACGGGGGTTCAAATCCCCCCAGCTCCACCAATATAGGTTTTTAAATTCGTTGATTTAAAAACCCTAAAAAACCCCACCAATTTGAGCAATCAGGTTGGTGGGTTTTTTTATGGCTTTTGAGGGCTAGGGTGCAGTTATAGTAAATCAAAAAGCGACGTTTCAATGCCGCATATTGTGTTTAACTAAAGCTTTAATACTTAAACAGTCCTAATTTTTCGACAATGCCTTTTTCAAGTTCGTTTAACTGTTTTATGGTCTCATCGAGTTGTTCAGCTTCTTGGGCTAATGATTTTGCACCGTGATTGATTTTTTCCATTGTAGATAAAATACCTTCGGTGGTGCATGTTTGCTGTTCTGAGCTTGCGGCAATTCGCTCGTTCATTAAATTTATTTCATCGACTTGCTCTGCAATATTATGAAAAACATGCTGGCTTTGTTCATTGGCTTGAATTACTTGGCTGCTAACGTGTTTACTTTTTTGTGATGCTTGTACGCATTCACTGGCGTTGGTTTGCAGTGCGCTTATGATGCTCTCAATTTCAGAGGTTGAATGATACGTTTTACTTGCCAGTGCGCGTACTTCGTCTGCAACCACTGCAAATCCACGGCCAGATTCACCCGCTCTTGCGGCCTCTATCGCGGCGTTGAGGGCTAGTAAATTGGTTTGTTCGGCTATACTTTTTATTACATCAAGGACTTGGCTTATTTCACTGCTTCTGCTGTCGAGTTGTTCAACCACACTCGATGTATGGTCTAACTGATTTTCAAGCTCGTGGATCAGTGTGCTGTTGTTACTCATGCTTAATTGCCCTTCTTGACACAGGGTTTGTACTTTTGTGGTCTGATCGGCTGTTTGTGTTGCGCCAAATGCAATTTCTTTTGTAGCTTCACTTAGTTGGCTCAAGGACGAAGTTGCAGCATCAGTCAATGCATATTCTTGCTCAGCTTCGTATTTAGATCTCACTGTGGCCTCGTTCACAGAGCCTGCAATGATCTCTAATTCAGTGGCTGTTTTGCCAAGGCTTGCAATAATTTGCTGCACTTCGTTAATGAAGCGATTAAACCCTGCAACTAAATATCCAATTTCATCACTCGATTGATAGTTAATGCGCTGAGTTAAATCACCACCGCCACGTACCAATTCATCAACCAGTTGGTTCACACCAACAATAGGTTTAATAATGATAAAGCGGCAGAGGTAGATAATTGTGACACCAAGTAGTAAAAATGAAATAGCTAAAGTAATTACCATGGTTCGAACAGCATTGAAAATACCTTTGTTGAGCTCATCTTGACTGTATTTTATATTTATTGTGCCAATTTTTTGTTCTGAAACAGACAGGGGTAATTGATGAGCGATCACGTTTTGTGCACCAGTATGTTGACCTACATTACCTAAAAGTTTATTTCGATGATCAACTACTTCAATATGCTGAATATTATGATTTTTAGCAAAAGCATTAATAATTTGTGCAATCAGTGGCTTATCGTAAGAGAAGACAGGCTCAGCCAGAATGACAGTTAATTGTTGATCCAATGCTGTGATATTTTCTTGCCATTGTGCAGTTTCACTATTTTTTAGTAAGTAGTAGTTAACACTCACAACAAAGCCAAATATGATGACGAGGCAAATGCTTAGCGCGACAGTTATTTTGTATTGTAATGATTTCATTGTGTTGTTGTTCTCTCATTAAGTGGGTCGAACCAAAGCTCTGTGCGAGACAGGGGAGTGATTGAACTTAAATTAGGATTGCTTAGGGGAATAATAAGACGCTGTTTTAAATTGGCTTTTTGTAAAACCATTTGTACTTGGCTGTCGTCAAAAAACATGCGATTAAAGCTGCCATCTTTGATCATTTTATTTAGCGATTGCGTCAATTTTTGTGCAAGTTGCGTGTTTTCTTTTGCAACAAAAAAATACAATGGCGCGGTGTACTTTAATAGGATATAGGGATCTACAGTTAGATTCAGATCGTGATAATTGGCTATTTCATCCCAAGGCTCATTTACACCACGAGGGAAGTAATCGAAACGACCACCTTCAAGCATAGGGAATAGGTTAGGGTACTTTAATGTGGTGACTACATTTAGACCGTTTTCTTTTAAAATGGTGGTATCAGGCCACGTTTTTCCTTGACCAGCACGAAACCTTTTCAAATCAGCAATGCTACTTACGTGCTTAAATAGCTCTTTATTTTTTTGGGTGACGATTGCTAAGCGCATACCTAGCAAACCTCTAAAAAGTGGAATGTATACCGCTTGGTAATCTTGCTCAAGTGACTGTGAAGTCATGCTCCACATTACATCGAGCTGGCCTATTTTTACATCATTTAAAATTCGGGCATTTGATATGTCTTTATCGCTTTCATATGGGTGAATGTAGTCTAAGTTTGCTTTGTTAAGCGCCTCGATAAGTAATTTGTGCGGCAAAGAGGTATCGCCAGAATAGCTTTGCAACTTAATGGGTTCTGCAAAGCTTAAAAAGCTCATGCAGAGCAAAAAGGTTGAGAGTGAATAATACATAAAAACCGTGTTGTTATAATTGTGTGAATTACAAACTACGGTTGTTTTAATGACAGCTCAACTGTTTGTTTTATGCATACGTATTCAGTATTTTGGCAAGCTAAAAAGCTACTGGGTAATCATTATTGCGATATCTGTTTTGTAATCATGTTGCAGTAGACTAATACGAACTGTTTTACCTTGGATAGAGTAGAATAAGGTTAAATTACTTGCATAACGGCGGTTTAAATCAGGTTCGCCAAGTTGATGCTTATAAAACCTGACAATATCAGGCATAGGCTGTGCCGAGTAGCCTGTTTGTACTAGCGGGTATTTATCGTCAACGTGCATTATTAATTTGTAGTCTGCTGGAACGGGCACTAAGCTTAAGTTTGCGGCACTTGGCCATACTGTGCATGCCAGGGCGGCACACATGAAGGCTGTTGTTTTTCTCACAATTCTTCCTCATAAATTAAATAGATTTTCACTCGCCATTGAGTGATGGGTACATCTGATTAAATTTTATTACGTATTAAATCACGAATAATAAAACGCCCAGGGTGAATTGCTTGACTTACTCGCTCACTAACAGGACTGGGAGCGCCACTTAAATGGCTGACTAAATGTTCTGCGGCTAAGGGAGCGCTACATAAACCGCGGGCACCAAACCCCGTTAATATGTGTAAGCCCTGTTGAGTCTTTTGTAGTGGCTGATATTGATATCGCTTACCTTGGCGCAGGTTTGCAAATGCTTTAGTGTAGTCTGCTTGCTCTACCCATTCACCCGCCATCGGTAGGTGATCAATAAAACTGCACCTTACTGCCGCTTTGGCATCACTAATATTACCTAGGCTTGTTGCAAATTCGCAATGACTATAAAAATTAAGCAGTTGTTCTCGGTTCGTTTTATTATCTTGTTCGGTGACGTCGCGGCTTTTTGAGTTTTTTTCAAAGGTAGCGCCCATACAATGGTGCCCTAAATAGGCGGGAGTAAAGTAGCCTTTGTGGCACAAAACAGTTTTAAGCTCATGAGAGGCTGGGCTCGCTTGTACATGGGATACTTGACCGCGTACGCCAACAATCGGCAATTCTGTTGTTTGAGCAAAGCGATCACTGTGTTCGCCCGCACAGATAATCACATCCGAAAAAGGACCGTATTGTTTATCACCATTTTTTAGTAACCACCCATTGGGTGTTTTTTCAAGTGCATCAATATCACAGTTAAAGTGGCTATTAATGCTTGCTAATGCCATAGCTTGGTCATAAAGCGCTTTTACAAGTTGCGGTGGATTAACCCAACCAGCTAGGGGGAAATGTACTCCAGCATACCCCGCCTTTATTCCCGCAATATCATCTGCTTGTTCGGCCGTTACAGTATGCATTAACTCTTTTGGCCACAACTGTTTAGTTTCAATATTTTGATGCCGCTCGGCTAATGGTTGCTTAACGGCATGTTGCAATACACCACACCATTGATGGTCGTAACTAAAGCCATTATTAGTTAATTGTTGATACAAACGCTTTGCATATAAAAAACTGTGTGCGAAAAACTCACTGTGGGGTGAATTTTTTGCTTGTAAATGCGGGTAAACGGCACCTTGCACATTGTGTGATGCTCCCATTGCGAGCTGTTCATCTTGGCAAAATAGCTGACTGTTTACGCCCCGTTTGGCTAAACTATAAAGTACTGCACTGCTAGCAATGCCCCCGCCGATGATGGCAACGTTGGTCAATGAACTGGTATCACTTGCATAGAATGGGGGAGCTGAACGCGTTTTGTTTGACTGAGCCAGTGCGCCAATTAGCATCTCACGCTTTCGGCCAAAACCTTTGGCTTTTTGCATGCTAAAGCCTGCTTCGTTAAGCCCTCTGCGCACAAAGCCCGCAGCGGTAAATGTTGCCAAAGTGGCGTTTGAACGTGAAATATCGACCATTAATTCAAATAGTTTTTGTTGCCACATATCAGGGTTTTTACTGGGTGCAAAGCCATCTAAGTACCAAGCATCGACGACTCCTGAATGTGAGTAACTCATGTTATTTATAGAGTCTTGTACATCACCAAAGTATAAATCAAGAATTATGCGGCCATGATCAAACTCTAGCCGGTGGCATCCAGCTAAATTAATCGGGTAATGCGTGAGTAACTGGTTACTATATTGGGCTAATTCAGGCCATGCTTGCAGTGCTTTTGCAAGGTCGGCATGTTTTAAAGGGTATTTTTCAAATGAGATAAAATGTAAGCGTTCAACCGTTTTACTTTGTTTTGTGGGAACTTTATTTTGCTTAAGTTGCCTATTAGCCAAATGAGCGTTAAATTGCAGCCACGTATTAAGAAAATTAAGCCCAGTGCCAAAACCTGTTTCAGCAATAACAAAATGTGGGCGGTCATGGTTTTGTAATCGGGCTGGGATATTGTTTTGTTGGTAAAACACGTAATCGGATTCAGCTAATCCATTGTCGTTAGAGAAATAGACGTCGTCGAAGTTATCCGCAACAGGAGTACCTTGGCAATTAAAGTGAATATCAGCGTGTTTTATCATGGTCTGCAATTAATTAATGTGTACTTTTTTTAATTATTTTACGTGTTTTCTTTGAAATAGTCTGGCGTTATTTATAAGCTATGCATTCAGAGTACATGTGTAAGCTAGAAAGCTGACCACTTAGTTATAAAATTCAGCGTAAAATAGATCACAATTTAGTATCAAGCTAAGGTAATTACCCATGAGAAGAGCCGTTATTACGGGCATCGGTGTTGTATCAAGCATCGGCAACAACAAAGAAGAAGTATTAGAATCGTTAAAAACTGGTAAAAGCGGTATTGCTTTTAACCAAGAGTTTGCAGATTACAAGTTACGCAGTAACGTATCTGGTAAAATTGATATTGACGTCAAAGAGTTTGTTGATCGTAAAGCTATGCGCTTTATGGGCGATGCTGCTGCTTATTCATATATCTCAATGGCACAAGCAATTGAAGATGCTGGCCTAAATGAAGAGCAAGTTTCAAATGAGCGCACAGGCCTTTTAGTGGGTTCAGGTGGTGGTTCATCAAAATGGCAAGTAGAAGCCGCTGACATTTTACGTGAGAGAGGCGTTAAACGTGTTGGTCCATACATGGTACCGCGTACCATGGCAAGCACGACTTCTGCCTGTTTAGCAACACCGTTTAAAATTAAAGGCGTGAACTATTCAATCAGTTCTGCTTGTGCAACTTCGGCGCATTGTATTGGCCATGCTGTTGAGCAAATTCAGCTTGGTAAACAAGATGTTATTTTTGCCGGTGGTGGTGAAGAGTTGCATTGGACCCTAGCGATGGAATTTGATGCTATGGGCGCACTTTCTACGAAATATAACGAAACACCAGAGCAAGCATCTCGTACATATGACGCTAACCGTGATGGTTTTGTTATCTCTGGCGGCGGCGGTATTGTTGTTGTTGAAGAGCTAGAGCATGCACTTGCTCGTGGCGCGCACATTTATGCTGAAATCACAGGTTACGGTGCGACGTCTGACGGTTATGACATGGTTGCTCCATCAGGCGAAGGCGCGGTACGTTGTATGCGTCAGGCAATGCAAGATGTTGACGGCGGTATTGATTACTTAAATACTCACGGTACGTCTACGCCAGTTGGTGATGTAAAAGAGTTAGGCGCTATTCAAGAAGTATTTGGCGGCAATTCACCAATGATCAGCGCAACGAAAGCAATGACGGGCCACGCACTAGGCGCAGCGGGTGTGCATGAAGCCATCTTCTCACTATTAATGCTTGAGCACGGTTTTGTTGCTCCATCGATCAACATTGATGAATTAGATGAGCAAGCACAAGGCCTCAATATTGTCACTGAGCGTAAAGACGTTGAGTTAAACACGGTTATGTCTAATAGCTTTGGTTTTGGTGGAACAAACGCCACATTAGTAATGAGTAAATACAAAGGTTAAATTAACCTGAACTATTTTTGAAGCCGAGCAAAATGCTCGGCTTTTTCGTTTGTGTAACGAGGCAGTTGTTCGTTACAATATTACTTCATACTGGTAACCGAGCTCATTAATGAAAATACTTGCTGATCAAAATATGCCTTTAGTTGAACAATATTTCGCTGAGCTAGGAAGTGTAGAGCGTTTTGATGGCCGTTCATTGAAAAGTGAACAGCTAATTGATGTTGATGTGCTATTGACTCGCTCTGTTACGCAAGTGAATGAAGCGTTATTAAGTGATGCAAATAAGCTCAAATTTGTTGGTACTGCCACAATAGGTGTTGATCATATTGACACCGACTTACTTAATCAACGAGACATTACGTTTACCAGTGCCCCAGGTTGTAATGCGATAGCAGTTGCTGAATACGTATTAAGCAGTATTTTTGCTTTGATGCAAGAAAATGCATGCACACTCGAAGGCAAAACGATTGGTATTGTTGGTGTAGGCAGTATTGGTAGTTGTTTACGTGAAAAGCTTTCTGCATTAAATGTCACTGTATTACTGTGCGATCCACCTAAGCATGATGCTGGTCTATTAGATGAACACTGTGATTTGGATACACTTCTTACACAATCAGATATTGTGACTTTTCATGTGCCATTAGTAAAAGCCGGTGTGCATAGTACGCTTCATTTAATGAATAAAGCGCGTTTGAAGGCCCTAAAAAGCGGTGTGATTTTAATTAATGCCAGCCGTGGCGATGTTATTGATAATCATGCATTACTTGAGGTGATGCAAAATGGGGCAAATCTGGATTTAGTTTTAGATGTTTGGGAAAACGAACCCACCATTTTAACTGAACTACTTGAATATGTGCGCTTTGCGAGTGTACACATAGCAGGCCATACACTAGAGGGCAAAGCACGTGGTACACAAATGCTGTATCAAGCATTGTGTAACTTAGAAGGACTTACAGCAAATAAGTCTTTGGCTGATTTTTTACCTGAACCAAGTTTTACAGATGTTTTATTGCAAGACACATTCAGTATTGATGATCTTGGTCAGTTAATACACCTAGTTTATGACGTGCGTCGTGACGATGGTATTTTACGTCGTCATTTAGCACAACAAGGTTTTGATAGCTTACGAAAAAACTACCCAATTAGACGTGAATTTAACACTGTAAATATTCGTGGAGCAGGGGTAAATACATCAATGCTCTCAGCGCTTGGGTTTAACATTTTAAACAGTGGCCATGACGGCGGCTGTTCTTAGAGGAATAAACATGTCACAGAAATATAATGTTGCCGTATTAGGCGCTACAGGCCTAGTGGGTCGTCAGATAATTGAAACACTTGAAGATCGCAAATTTCCAGTCGATCAGTTATTTTTATTGGCAAGCAGCCGCAGTGCAGGCGAAGATATTAAGTTTCGTGGTGAAAACATTGAAGTACAAGATGTAGAAGGCTTTGATTTTAGCCAAGCTCACATAGGCTTATTCTCAGCTGGTGGCAGTGTATCTGAAAAATATGCGCCAATTGCAGCAGATGCAGGTTGTGTGGTCATTGATAACACATCGCATTTTAGAAATGACTTTGAAGTGCCATTAGTTGTGCCAGAAGTAAACGCAGCGAGCCTAGCTGATTTTAGAAACCGCAATATCATCGCCAACCCAAATTGTTCTACAATTCAAATGATGGTCGCGTTAAAGCCAATTTATGATGCTTATGGTATTGATCGAATCAATGTATCTACTTATCAAGCGGTATCGGGTGCAGGCAAAGAAGCGGTTGATGAGTTAGCTAAACAAACGGCGAACTTAATGAATGCACGTCCAATGGAAAATGAACTATTCCCTAAGCAAATTGCGTTTAATGTTATCCCACAAATTGATACCTTCGAAGAAAATGGGTATACACGCGAAGAAATGAAAATGGTAAACGAAACCCATAAAATTTTAGGTGACACTACGGTTGCGGTTAACCCAACATGTGTAAGAGTGCCCGTGTTTTTTGGACACTCAGAGGCGATTAGTCTTGAAACACGCATGCCATATGATTTTGAGCATATCAAACAATTGCTCAATGAAGCGCCTGGTCTTGAATTAATCGAAGATGCGGGGGATTATCCAACACCTGTTTCAGATGCAAGTGGTAACGATACGGTTTATGTGGGTAGATTACGCCAAGATATTTCACATCCACATGGACTGAATATGTGGGTTGTTAGTGACAATACGCGCAAAGGCGCCGCAACAAACAGCGTACAAATTGCTGAAGAACTGATAGCAAACTACCTTTAGTCACAACTTTTAAAGCGGCACATTTGCCGCTTTTTAGTTTTAAACTGCCAAATAATTGCCGCAACGTAACTAAAAGCGTATAAACTTAACCATAATAATAAAAAACGCTTTCTATAGATTAAGTTTAAGCTATTACGTTTCAAAGTCTTGCAATGGATATTACAACCTAACTGGTTTATAGTTTGTAACTGGAATAGAGCTTGCAAGAAAATTTAATTAACTATTAATTTATGTAAGTTATTTCTGTATGAAATAACCAATGTTTAAGCGCTCATACTCGCTTAGTAGCAGCGCTGCGTTAACATTTAAACATTAAAGGATCAGCATGCGCGGTTTAGCAACACTTCTTTTATTAGCGTCTGCATTGGTGGTTACACCAGTTTTCAGCCAAGATGGTGCCCAACTTAAAGGCCCCAAAGGCGTTGACTATGGCGTTCAAGGTCGCTCAATAGGCCCAATTAGGCCAACAGATACGCTATGGCGTATTGCTGCAAAAGTGCGCCAAGATAACTCTGTTAGTATTTATCAAGTCATGCAGGCTTTGTATGAAAAAAACCCAAATTCATTTCTAGATCAAAACCTCAACCATATGCGTGATGGCGCATACTTAAAAATCCCTACGCTTGCTGAAATTCGTAGCGTAAACCCTGAGCTTGCAAAACAACGTTCAGAGCAAGATGACGAACTGTGGGAAAAGAAAAAGAACGGTACATTAACGAACAGTGAAATCGTTGCGTCGCAAAAAAAAGTAACACAAGCACGCAAGGTTGATGTTGATGAGGCAAAGCAAGAGTTAAAAAATGAAATAAACTCGATAAAAACAGAACAAGGCACACAACTAGTTGAACTACAGGACCAATTTAAATCCTCAGTTAAAAATGTTGAAGAGATTTTAGTTGAAAATAATAAGCTCAAAGCACAGCTAACAGGTATTTCAAAAGAACTAGAAAATGTTCGAAACCAGTTAGGCCAAGACAGTGAAATTCAACAACAGCTTAAAGAACTTATAGATAAACAAAATGAGATCATAGAGCAGCAAAAAGCAAAAAAGCTAGAGGAGGAGAGTGAGTTTGATTTTGGCGCATTGCTAGAAAACCCATTTGTCCTCATTCTACTGATGACAATACCCGCATTGTTAATCATTTTTGCCGTGGTTATGTTTTTGCGTAAACGCGCAAACCAAAAAGAAGAAACAAGTGATGATGAAGAATTTTTGCCACAAAGCCCCGTGCAAAGCGATGAACCTGATTTAGGCCCTTCACTTGACCCAATTATTCCAGATCCAGTAGAAGATGACTTAAATGATTTGAGTGTGCGGCTTGATGACGATCTTGATGACGACATGCTACCGGAAAACGACGATATTATATTTGATGATAATATTGACGATTCATTCGAAGAGAGCGATAGCTTATTAGGACAAGATGAGCTTGATGGTTTACTCGGTGACGACATCGTTTTTGATGATGAACAAACCGCAGGGGAAGATGATGAAGTTGATGTATTTTTACAACAAGACTTCGATCAAACAGATGACAGCTTATCTGATGACATTGACTCAGCTGATGACGATGGCGATATATTAAGTGCAAGTGACTTAGACGACTTATTTGCAAATGATGAAGATTCACCAACCGATGAAGCACAGTTGGCAAACACTGAAAAAGAATCTGCCGAACTAAGCGAAGAAGACGATGACTTTGATATCGACTCGCTCATTGATGATGCAGCGCAAAGCAACGCACAGCCCGAGCAGTCTGCTGAATTGGCTGAAGAAGACGACGAATTTGATTTAGACGATATCGACTCACTCATTGATGATGCAGCGCAAAGCAATGCACAGCCCGAGCAGCCTGCTGAATTGGCTGAAGAAGAGGACGAATTTGATTTAGACGATATCGACTCGCTCATTGATGATGCTGCGCAAAGCAATGCAGAGCCCGAGCAGCCTGCTGAATTGGCTGAAGAGGAAGACGAATTTGATTTAGACGATATTGACTCGCTCATTGATGATGCTGCGCAAACCGATGCAGAACCCGAGCAGCCAGCTGAATTGGTTGAAGAAGACGACGAATTTGATTTAGACGATATCGACTCGCTCATTGATGATGCTGCGCAAAGCAATGCAGAGCCCGAGCAGCCTGCTGAATTGGCTGAAGAGGAAGACGAATTTGATTTAGACGATATCGACTCGCTCATTGATGATGCTGCGCAAACAGATGCTGAACCCGAGCAGCCAGCTGAATTGGTTGAAGAAGACGACGAA
>NZ_PYHV01000001.1:0-125279 GCF_004766475.1 Pseudoalteromonas sp. KS88 | reverse complement strand
TATACGCTAAAACCTAACAAGCAAATCAAGCTCGTTCCCTGCGGTCACTGGGACAATTACTCGTTGGCGGCTGCGCCATTTTCGCCAACGAGTAATTGCCCCTTATTAGGGTGTTATACTTTATGAGGAATCTAGCCTTTGTACTTAGATATGCTTAAGGAAATGATTACATTGCTCAAGAAGTGCGACAATGATCATTGGGCAAAATGGTTTCAAATTGCCCTCGATTTATATCAGTCAGGCAAAGTATCTAAATCATATTCAAAGGTACTTGGGGCATATGGCGGCATGGGTAGCTTCAATGACGTCTTTTGGAATTTACCGAAGCAAGAACATGAGCGACTCGAGTATCTTAAGGGGACAGTTTGGACTTATGCAAAAAACATTCATAGCGAAAACATAACAAATTGCTCCATTTGACGCAGCGGTCTACGCTCCTTTTTGTGCATTCGCTGCGCTCATTGTCGCACAAAAGTCCACTACAACCGCTGCGCAAATGAGCAAGGCGTTATGCGTTCGGCAGATCTTACAGTAAGGATGTAACTTGAAAATTAGACACTTAGAAGAATTTGATCATAAAGATCTTCATAATATTTATAGCTTTACGGAAGTAATGGCAAATACATCACAACTTCCTTTTTTGAGCTCTTCGCAAGTTTCAAATCTCTTTTCAGCATCAAATCAATACACGTTAGTCGCAGAAGTTGATGGTAAGGTAGTTGGACACGTGACGCTACTCCTAACGGATAAAGTTCGGGATAAGCATACTGCTTCTATTGCCATCGCTGTTCACCCTGAAAGTCACGGACAAGGTGTCGGAAAAGCCTTGATTCATGAAGCAATCAATCAAGCTGATAATTGGCTTAATTTAATTCGTGTTGAATTAGAGGTTCATGCTGATAATCTTTCAGCCAAAGCTCTGTATGAAAAGGTAGGCTTTGAAACTGAGGGCATTAAGCGTTTGAGTACATTCAAAAGTGGACGGTATATAGATATGGTTATCATGTCCAGAATCAGCCCTGCACATGGAATGAACGCATAACAAAGCGTTTAAGGCAGATACGCAACGCATGGCATTCTTGGTTCAAATTGAGTTTTGTGTCTACGGTGTAATGGTTAAGGTTAGTCGTAGGCGTCGCTCACTACTTAACGCGGCGCTATCTAGGAAACAAATGTTAAAAATTGTGGTAATTATTCTAGTTTTACTGGGTGTGACTTTTTACTTTTTAAAGTTAAATGCCCCAGAAGCAAAAGAATGGCTTAAAGAAAACAGAAACAAGTATGCATTAGCAGGAAATCGCTTTGCTGGAACAAAGGATGCTATTAAATTTGTTGATAAGCTTTATGAATTGGGCGCTGTCAAAGTCGTAATTTCTAAAGATTCAATTTACGACGAAAAGGAAAGAGTAAAAAAAGAAGGTGGTCCATACGCTGATGCAATCGTTGTAACTTTACCAAACTCTGAATCGGAGCGAGTTGCCTTGTTTAAAGTCTTTAAAAATGAGGCTAATTCTCAAGGCATGGAATTTGACCCAAGTACTGATGTTAGAAATGGTAAAGTATTTGTTTGGTGGGACTAACTAGCTCAATAGCAAACAGAGGCTTTACCTGCCGACTTTCCAGGGAAAAAAATCGATCTGCAGGGGAAATGGGGCATTCCTGGTCTTATTGACATGCACACTCATTCGTTTGGAAACAATATACCTAATTCTAAGAACGATACACCGGGCACACAGGCTGTTTCAGAAAGAGTATTGAAAGCTGGAGTCACTGGCTTTGTTGACTTATTCGGCGATGAACAAAATCTTATTGATGTTAGAACAAAACAACGAAATGGAAAATTCGTGGGTGCAGATATATATACCAGTCTAACTTGTTTTACAGCACCCGAAGGTCATTGTTCAGAATATGGTATTGCTACAAGAACGGTGACATCTGTTGCGGACGCAGTAAGAGAGATGACCGAGTTAGTTACACTGGATCCAGATGTGATAAAAATTGTTTATCAACCTTCTGATGATCAACCTTCGATTTCAAAAGAAGTATTTGCGCAATTAGTTAAAACATCTAAGCAGTTTGGCATCAAATCTATTGTGCATATTAAATCCTGGCAAGATATTAGAGATGCAATAGACGTCGGTGCTTCAGCTGTCACCCATGTACCACGAGGTGAAATTCCAAAGGACATACCAGCCCTTATGGCGAAAGCAGGAATTGTGATGATACAAACATTAACAGTTCATACAGATTTCGTTAACTTTTTATATGATCCAACGGTGTTAGATGCACCTTTAACTAAGGAACTTGCTTCAGAAGCCTTAATTTCAGCCTATCGCCACGTTGATCTAATTACTAAATATAAGGATAAGCAAGCTAAATTCAGAGAACGAAATGCTGTCACTTTTTCTTCAGTTAATGCAATGATTAATGCAGGTGTTAGGATTCTTGTAGGTACTGACTCAGGAAATTGGAACACTATTCAAGGCTATTCTGTGCATAGAGAAATGAAGCTTTTAACGGAAGCGGGTATGACACCTCACCAAGCAATTGCTTCTGCAACAACTTACTCTGCTAACTTTCTGGGGATTCAAAGTGGTTTTAATGAAGGCGATAAGGCCAATTTTATTATCTTAAATGCCTCACCGATCAATGATATTATGAATACACAGAGTATTTCTCTTGTGATTAAAAATGGAAACATAGTGGTACAAAATAGTTTTAACGATGACAAGTCGTAGTTTTCATAGAAATCACGGAAAGTTAATATTCTCGTGTGCATAGAAATGTGCTGTTTAGCAAAGTAATTACAGCGGACAAATTTTCCCCTACCGTTTTTGCTAATCCGCTGCGCGGGCAAAAATCAGCCCAGCAAAATTAGCCGTATATTGCGGCGTCATATTCAAGGAGATACGATGGACATTTGGAGTTTACCTTATACTTTCGAGTATGAAGGTCGAAAAGTGAAATATGGGATTGAAGGAAAAGGAGAGCCTCTTGTTTTAGTTCATGGTACGCCTTGGTCATCTTTCAACCTTAGGCACTTGATTCAGGCACTTTCAAGCGACTATACAGTCTACTACTTTGATTTACTTGGTTATGGTGAATCAGATAAGAGTGATGCGGATGTATCTTTAAAAATACAAAATCAGCTATTAGACTCATTAATAAATCATTGGCAGCTTGAGCTACCTTATATTGTGGGGCATGATTTCGGGGGTACGACAGTACTGAGAAATTACTTGCTGAATCAACGAAAGTACAAAAAGATAGTCGTAATTGATCCTGTTGCATTATCTCCTTGGGGCTCTCCATTTTTTAAACATATTGAAGAGCATGAAGCAGCCTTTGCTGGAGTTCCTGATTTCATTCATTCAGCAATCGTTGAAGCATATATAAAAACAGCGTCATACCAGCCATTATCTCAGGAAACAATTGACGGTATTCTCCGCCCTTGGTCTGGAGATGAAGGTAAGAAAGCTTTTTATAGGCAAATAGCTCAAGCTAATTCAACGTATACGGATGAATTTCAAGATAAACTATCTAACTTTGATGTACCTACATTAATTCTGTGGGGTGAAGAAGACCAATGGATCCCTGTTGAACAAGCTCATGTACTTCATAGTAAAATTAAAGGCTCTAAGTTAACTATAGTGCCTGAGTCGGGACATTTGGTCATCGAAGAAAAACCAGAAGCATTGGTTAGGGAGATTCGAGAGTTCTTCGAAAGTTGATTATAAAAAGGCTACGTGGATTCCTCTTTATCAAGCTGGGAAGTCCAAGCAATAGCATTTCTGACAACAAGAAAACCTGACAGCAGCTCTACATTCGGCGTTTATTAGCATTGTTACGCTATCGCGCTGGTGATTTGTGCTTGAGTAATGCCTCTTTCGTCAAACAGAGTATGTATCTATAATTTTTTCCCGGTTAAACAGGCTGTAAATACAGCCTGTTTAGAGGGAAGTATTAATCTAAACTTCGCAACCATGACTTAGCGGGTAGGGTGGTGCTATTGATTATGATCAACAGAGGCTGATGATGAGAAAAACTCGACAGTCCGGTTCATCATTTGTGCTTGCTCAGCCATCGCTTCGCCTGCGGCGGCGGCTTCTTCAACCAATGCCGCATTTTGCTGTGTCATCTGGTCCATTTGCGTTATTGCAGTGTTAATTTGCATAATGCTTTCTGATTGATCTCGTGCAGATTGCGCAATTTCAGCCATCATGAGTCGTACTTTACTAGTGGCTTCTATTATTTCACTAAGCGTATTACCCGAGCGATTCACTAAGTTTGTACCTTCTTCTACTTTAGTTTGGCTATCTCTTATAAGGTCTTTAATTTGACGCGCAGCATTTGAGGAGCGCTGAGCTAGATTTCTAACCTCTCCGGCTACAACTGCAAAACCACGGCCTTGCTCACCGGCTCTGGCGGCTTCTACAGCCGCGTTTAATGCTAATAAGTTAGTTTGAAAAGCTATCTCGTCAATCACACTGATGATTTCGGTGACTTGCTTACTGGACTCATTTATTTCACGCATTGCTTCAACAGCCAACTCGACGACTTCACCACCATGACTTGCTTTATCTTCAGCGGTCATTGATAGTTTATTTGCCTGTTCTGCTTTTGTTGAACTTTGCTTAACAATTTCGGTTACCTCATCCATGCTGGCTGAGGTTTCCTCTAGGCTACTGGCTTGTTCTTCTGTTCGTTGACTCAAATCAGCATTACCTTGAGCAATTTCATTTGCACCTTGTGAAATACTTCCAGAAGCATGAGTAATATTGTTAATTACTTCGGTCAATTTATCGGCGGTACTGTTAGTATTTTGCTTCAATTGACCAAATGAGCCAGCATAATCATTTGTAATACGTTTGCTTAAATCACCTTTAGCTAATGCACTTAGAACTTTAGTCACATCATCAAGGGCAACTTCAACAGTAGACACTAGGCCGTTCAATCCATGACTTAGTTTTTCAAAGAATCCTGACTTTCCTTGTAGTGATAGCTTTTGGCTTAAATCGCCTTGTGCTGCTGATTGCACCAGGTTATCGATTTCTTTTTCGATAGTTACTTCAGCAGTTCTATCTGTCCATTCTAGTACTGTTCCAATTCTTACATCATCAACGAATATAGGATTTGAGGTGACTGAGAAGACTCGTTCACCCATAAATTCGGTGCTATTGTCAGCATGAGCTAAGTTATAAAATAGATCGCGTTGCTGCTCTGGTTCAAGGTAGAATTGATCAACAGGAAAGCCGATGAGTTTATCAGCAGTAAATTGTTTAGTACGCGCTTGTATATCCTGTTCGACATTACGCATGGTATTTTCTAGAGCTTGGTTTGCATAAATGACCTCAAGTTCTTTATTTGCAATCATTACATTGCCAGAGACGCTATCTAATGCATATCGGACACGCGCATTTTCAGCTGCAATACGTGATTTATCTCTTTCTTGGGCAAGCCATTCAGTTTTATCTTGCCATTCTAAAACTGTGCCTACACGCTCACCGTCCACACTGACGGGGCTGATGATCACAGCAAAAGTTCTTCCTGCGAGTTCAAATTCTGTTTCAACACTGGATACAAGAGACTTGAACTTGGTTAGTTGATTTGTGAAGTGTGTAAAGAACGTATCGACTTTGTTATTAACAATTTCATTTTGATTAAAGTGAGGGTTTACTTGTTTGATGTCTTTACTAGCAATTGAAAACATGTTGATGAGAGAATTGTTGAGGTAAATAACATTTAAATCAGTATCAGCAATCATAACCTGGCCAGAAGAACCATCTAAAGCATATTTTACTCGCGCATTTTCTGATGCGACGCGGGCTTTTTCTGCCGCTTCAGCGAGTTCTGCTGTTTTATCTTGCCACTCAAATACTGTACCTACTCGCTGCTTATCTACAATTACAGGACTGGCTACTAAATAGAAGGTTCTATCAGCTATAATAAATTGTTCTGCAATGGTATCAGTTAAGTTTTCAATTTGAGTTGCTTTTTGCTCAAAGTATGGCATTAGGGTGGTGATTTTTGAGTCAATAATATGCGCTGCACTAAAGCTGGGTAGTTCATTTTGAAGTTGAGATTCAACCTGCTGGAACATGGTTTTAATTGCATCATTTAAGTAAATGACTTTGTGGCTATTGTCTACGATCATGACATTTGAATTGGCGTTATCAAGAGCGCTTTTTATACGAGCATTGACACGTGCGACACGCCTTTCTTGCTGTTCTTTCTCTCTAATCAGTTTAAGGTTCTCCCGCATTTCAAGCATAGATTTAAATACACCTTGAGGTGCATGTTCATCATATTCTTGATCCAGATTTCCCTCAGAAATGGCGGTAGCAATATTATCTAATTCGCTAGGGTCTTTACCCAATTGCTTCATTACTACTCTAAGTAAGAAAAAGACAATCGCGACGCTAATAAGAAGTGCTGTAATAAACAGCAAAAATATGTTCGAAACTGCTTTTTCATTGGACGCTTTTAATTGTGGTCCTAGGGTATCTTGGTCACTTTTTACGGAATTACTTAAATCTCTAACAATGGATGCAAAACGAGGCCCAATGACATCTAGCACATTTGTTACTTTATTGTTTCTATCAACGATTATATCTTGAACTTTATTAAAGGCTTGTACGTAATCAGCTTGCAAACTTTTTATATTATCTAATTGTGCTTGATTGGATTTGCTAAGATTGGAAGTGTTTAACGAGACAAGTTTGTCATCAAATAACGAAAACTCCTGAATAACTCTATCAAAGGCAGAAAGATCATTACTTTCTAGATATTTAATTACATAAAGACGGCCTAATAATAGATTACGCATTGCTTCACCCGCAAAATAAGCAATTTGGCTATTGTTTGATTTTTCTGCATTTTGCATGATCTGCGTTAACTTATTTTCCATTTTCGGGCCAACGATGTTTAGTCTATTTAAGACCAATTCATTACGTTGTACTCGGTATGCTTTTATTGCCTCAAAGGCAGTATTATATTGATCAATCTCCTGAATGAGCAGAGCTATCATTTGTGCGCGTTCAGGTTTGTTTATTTCGCTTTTAGCTTTACTCAGTAATATCTCTACTTTATTGAAATACTGATTATATTCATTAATATCTTTATCACTGCCAGTAAGTAGAAAGTCTTTTACATTCATACGTACCATCAGCATGTTGGACTGTAACGTGCTTGCGAGGTTAGAATCTCTAGCTAACTCTCGATAGCCTTTGAAACCTTCATCCGCCGATGTTAACGCAAGATAAGCCGTCAATCCTATTCCAGCTAGAATGAGTAAGATAATTGTGAAGGCTGAGGTGAGTTTAGCCTTAAGTGATTTGAAAATATTCATTGAATGAATGTCAGTATCCATGCTGAGCTTCCTGATTGTACCGATAAAGATGCAGTATTAAGAGATAGCTTAGTATTTCGATAAAATCAAAGAGCTTAATTGTTCTTTTATGTTCGCAATGGGGTTTTTATAAAAAATACCACTGTATTCAAAGTGAGGCTTGCAACTATTATTAGTGGATGTGTTGCACGATACATTAAGCGCACCCGCCAGTTGGAATGTGCTAAAGGGCATTTGTACGAATATCTTATAGCTATTTCTTAACAAAAGTGACGCTAAGAAGTAGTCTCCGGTTTTAAAAGGCCTAGATTGTTTTGTTCATAAATCCATTAGGTGGATGAATGGCGGTCAGTATTTAAATTAATAGCTTACAGAGCTAATACAACTATTACTTACACTCTATTTCATGGTTATAATAATGCGTTTATTTCATTAATTTGTGTAACAGGCTTTTTAATGTTTTTTAATTGATTTCAAAAATCAGGGATACGAATGATTGTTCGAACGGGTATAGTTTTAATGAGTGCTTTGCTCATTTCTTGTAATGTTAATGCAACTGATGGTAAAACGATTTATGTAGGTGCTTCAAAAAGTATTGTTGGGTATGACGATGCAAACAGTAACACGTATAAGGTTAATTCAGGTTATATAATAAATAGAAACTTTTCTTTTGAGCTTAATTACCTTAATTTAGGTGAAAGCTCTCCATTTGATGGCTCTGGCACGTTACAAGCTGACGCTTTTTCAGCGGAAGTACTAGCCAAATATCCTGTGAATGATTTTTCAATTTATGCAAAATTAGGCAATATGTGGTGGACTGAAAAAGGAGAGAGAACACACTGGTGGAAAGAAGCAGCGCCTACAGTACAAATCAAAAACACAGGAAGTGATTTAATCTATGGTGTTGGTATGAGTTACAACATTACCCAAAGCTTTAGTATTAAGGTTGAATACCTTGAAAGTAAGGTAAACAGTCAGGCTGCAAACCCTTTATCACTGGGTTTAGATTTTGCTTTTTAATACATCATTTTTAAACTAAGTTACTTGCAGGCTCAAGTTTAGGCTTTAGCAACCAGCAATAAAATTAAAGCTTTGTACTCGTATTAGCTTTTACTCTATTTTGCAAATGACATAGCACGCTAAAAAGCGAATGAATTTTTAGCGTGCCGTAATTAAGTAAAACCTTTCAAACAAGCCCCCTCAGAGAGTTAAAAATAAGTGTTTAGCCTTATAAAATTTAACAGCCTCAATACTATTTAATTGCAAATTTTAAGCTTCGTTAACATTACTTGGTTGTTACTGTATAATAAAACTACATTGGGTATTCATCTCTAATAGTTTTTAACTAAGGTTTTTGTTAATGAAGCGTTTTCTACTCTTATTTTTGCTTATCAGTAGTGATATGAAGGCACATCAACCACTAATTATTGATATTATCAGCAGTGAAAATTTTAGTGAACGCTACTCAGCTTTTGTTAATGGCCGCGATATTATGGACATCACTGATTTTAGTCCTAGTACTGATGGGTCACACCTAGAAATTATTGAGATGATACTTCTTCAGCAAGCGCTATATTTAGGGGGGGAAACCAAAAAAGTCGAGTTTCGCCCGCGAAATTGGGTAAATACAACTGAATTTGACTCTTTAATCGACGGGAGCAGTCTAATGCTCGCGCGAACTATGTGGCATGAAGACTTGCTGGACTATCGAGGATCTCTTTACGTCAGTGATGCGGTTATAGAGTTTGGTCAGTATGAAGCTGGTTTATATGTGTCAGTTGATAATCAAAAAGCTCAGGCGTTGAAACCTTCACAGTTAAACCGATTGACAGTTGTGGTTAATCCTCGTTGGCATGTTGATTGGCGTGCATTGGTTAACACGCCTGTAAGCGTCATTAGCTACATCGGACCTTGGGAAGATATGTTAGCTATGGTTGAGACCCAAGTTGTTGATGCTATGATGATTAACTTTAGTGTTAGCGATCATTTAGATCTTAATTTTGAAGGTAAATTATTCACACCTCTTAAAAAGTTGAAAGTAATCCTACCTGACACACGTCATTTTGCAGTAAGTAAAGCGCACCCTCAAGGTAAGCAAGTTGCTCAAGCATTACAGCGCGGCTTAGCCGTGTTATCTGAGCGAGGGGTAATCAAAAAGGCATTGCAACAATCTGGTTTTATTAACCATCTAACGAGTGATTGGCAGGCAATTAACCAACAAATGGTGGTGTCTGAGCGATGATAAAAACAGTGTATTTTTTTAGTTTTGGCTTGTTTTTTATGTTGCAAACAAGTGTGTTGATTGCTGCGGTTGGCTCGGAAGAAAAAAAACAATTAGATTTGTATTTTGCGAAGCTTAAAACGGATGTAAATCTTGGTAATACGCTTCAAACTATGAGCTATTTAACAGAGCTACGAGCACTCGCTATAAGCCAAAATGCCAAAGAGGTTGAAATAGAAAGCTACTTTATAGAAGCTATGATCAAGCGCCGGTATGGTGCTTACGCAGACGGTGTAAAACTAAACCATTATGCACTTGAATTGGCTAAATCAGTTGGCAATGAGGAATATATTGCATGGGCATACTACCATTTAGCCCATTTAGAGCTTGAGTTAGAACGTTACACACTGGCACTCGATTATATCCAGCACCCAATTAATTTTTATGTAAATAAAAATGCGGAGCGTGCTGCTTTAATGTACCTTTGGCAGAGCAAAATATATTTAACAATGGGGAGTTATTATCAAGCTCTCAAAGCAAATAAAGACGCTCTGCAGATTATATCACCTTCCATGGATATTCATTTAGATTTAGCTGTAAATCTAGCTCAAATTGAACTTAAGCTTGGTAATACAAAGGATGCAAAAACAGCATTAGGTTTGGTTAACGTAGAAAAATTAAATGGTTCGAAGGCGCGCCTCAAACTGCAATATTATTTAGCTTCTGCAAATAGTCATTTACAAACAGGTGAATTTAACCAAGCAATAGAAATTGCACTGATACAATTGGAAAAACCAACTAGTCTTCGCTTTTTAGATGAACAAGCGCAATTACAATATTTAATCGCTGTAGGATATAGCCAGCTGGGGGAGCACAAATTAGCCTATAAATATTTAAAACGTTATTCTTTAAGTAATGATGCACTTAGTTTGCAACGTCGAAATAATAAGGTACTTCAACTTGAATCGCATTATAAGTTTGATTTACAAAACCAGAAGCTTGAACTGCTCGGTAAAGATAATACGTTAAAAGAGCAACGTTTAGCACAACAAGAACAAGCCTTTACTAACCATCGACTGCAACAACAGCGTTGGGTCTTAGGTGCCATACTATTGCTAAGTATAGTTGGTTTTGTGTATTGGCGGTGGCAAAACCAGCGTTATTTAGTGGTATTAAAACAGCGCGTTAACGAGCGAACACAAGAATTAGCAAAAAGTAATGAGCGATTAAAAGCAATGAGTTTTACTGATAGTTTAACTGATCTACACAATCGTCATTACTTTTTTAGTGTTATAGATGAATTGCTAATCGATTTTAATTCTCCACCAATTAACACTGAGCGCCAGCGTTTAGTATTTGCCTTAATTGATATTGATAAGTTTAAAAACATAAATGATACCTTTGGTCATAATGTTGGTGATCAGGTATTGGAGCAATTCTCTAATATTTTAAGGCAACAAATTCGCAGCGAAGATCTACTCATTCGCTGGGGAGGAGAAGAGTTTCTGCTTGTAATTAAAAATGTCAGTTATTGTGAAGCCGAGCAAATAGCAGAGACGTTGCGCAGTGTAGTTGCCAACCACATTTTCAAGTTAAATAACGACGAAAGCCTAAACGTAACGTGCTCAATTGGGTTTGCTTGTTACCCATTGTTAGCGACAGAACCAGATTTATACAATTGGGAGCAAATTATCGAATTGGCAGATGGTGGTTTATATTTAGCAAAAGAAAATCAAAGAGATGCCTGGGTGGGTATTAAAGCTGGTAATTCAATTTTGCACCACCAAAGTAAAGAGGTAGTAAAAAATTATCGTGCTCACTTAGTGCAACAGACACTTCACGCTTCGACCAACATTGAAAGAACATTAAACTATTAAGTCCAATGTAATTTAAGGTGAACAAGACGGGCCTTAGTTGGTTCATTGTTATTGAGTAACGATGTGTTTGGAGCTAATGGTATGCCAAGTCGCCCAGTATAAATCGGAATGTGTTATAAGATTTTAAATAGTTGCTAGGCTGCTAATTTATATTGATTTAATCAATAGGTTCATATGGCATTTATCAAAAGTATTAATTTTACTGGAGTGCTTGGTTATCTGTATTTCCTGATAACAATTAGTATGATTGGTATCGCAAGCGCTAGAAAAATTTTTTGGTGGTTTGATTGGCAGGACAACTTTCACTTTTATCATATAGCGCAAAACTTTTTTGGAATTGGGTTAGCTGCGCTTTTACCTGCTTATCTTATTTTATGCTATGAGCGTACGCGGATGTGGATGGTTAGTTGCTGTGTCGTATTATTTTCGATGTTGTTTCAGGGGAATATAAACGCTTTTATTTAAACCCTATAGGAATTTATCGGTTTTTACATGTGTCTCTATTTTACGGTGATATTGGTTCAATTGGTGTGTTTTTAGAAATACTTGTTTTGCCTTTTTTTTGGTTGTGGATTTTTAAGTGTATATCAAAATCTCAGTGGCAAAACAATCTCTAAGCGCTAGATTTTTTAAGCAACAATAACGAGGGAACTGTTATGGATGTAGATGATATTCGCGTGTTTATACCCTGTAAAGATTATGCAGCGTCGCAGTCTTTTTATCAGGCACTCGGCTTTAAAATGGATTATGTGACAGATGATTTATCGTTGTTTGAAAACGGCGGATGTGCCTTTTTTCTACAGCGATTTTACAATGAACAATTTGCAAAAAACTTAATGCTGCAATTATCAGTTACTGATATTAACGTGGTGTTTGAAGAGGTGAAAAAGCTAGATGAGTTTAATATTAAATTTGAACCTATTAAAACAGAGCCTTGGGGGAAAGTAATCTATCTTTGGGGACCAGCAGGTGAGCTCTGGCATATTACCGAGTTCAGCTAGTGATGGCAATTAGCTTGTAATGTATAAAAAGTCATGGTGTCAGGTATTACATATCAGGCCGCGTTTATGCATAAATATCTGTAGTTATACTGACGGGCTTTTATAACTAAACGGACTAAATTCATCCATAATAATTAGTTGATAAATTTAAAGCTGGGTTGTGTATCGTTTGTCTTGTCGATACTATTTTAATGAATAAGGTTATTAAACGAAGATGTTAGGCGAGTTTAAATTTAAACAGCGCATAGATAAAGAGTTACACATGGATCGAACTGCACCCACCTTCAATTTTTCAACCCAGCCAAAACTCACAAATGGATTAAAATACCTCGGTATATTTGGTGTTATTTACTTGGTCTTTATTTTTGTTTATAGCGTATTTTATTGGCAGTTTGTTTCCAAAATCAGCACTGATTTTATAGATCATGTTCTATGGTGGCTAAAAAACACCGGAGTGTGGTATCTTTTTGCGCCAATATGCTTGGTGTATTTTTCTTATTACTCTGGGCGTCAATCACTCATCAAATGCTTTTTGACTGTAGGTTTTCCTATGGTTTTGAGCTCTGTTATTTTGCAAATTAGCTTTGATTATAGCTATTTAAAAGCTGATCTTTTTGGTTACTTTGTGCTGTACTTGCCTAAGCAAATAGGGATTTTTATGATTACCTGTTTGTATTGGTATTTATTTGTAATGGACGATAAAAATACTGCAATTAATGTATGTGATGAACCTACCACTAAAAGCGAATACATTAACCTAGAACATAAAGGCCGCCCTTATAAACTTGATATGGAGTCTATCTGGTTTATAAAATCCGCAGGTAATTATATTGAAATAGAAAGTATACATGGGCAGTTTTTAAAAAGAAGTAGCTTGAAAAAAATACAGCTTGATGCACCTTCGTACTTTTGCCAATGCCACCGAAGTACCCTTGTAAACTTAAAACATATTTGTGCTCTCAATAATCAAGCCTCTGGACACGCGATAGCAACATTAAGTAATGGCTCTGAGATTAATATAAGCAAACGCTATAAAAATAGCATTAAAGAGCAGTTAATTGACTACCCAATAAAAGCGCGTTAACCCAACCGCTGTAAACGAGTATTGATCACTTTGTCTATCAACTTAGTTTATTGGCCCCTTAAAATGTTCATTCGTACCAAAGTCACTGTTTTTAAGGGCTGCAGCGCATACACTGCACTTCGAATTAAAACTCACAGGTACAAATTATGGCATATCAAACTCAGCAGGTTACACGTGTTTTGCACTGGTTAAGTGCATTTTTTATTATTGGTTTACTCGGATCAGGTATATATATGGCTGATGGTAATGACTATGCCTTGTATGACTGGCATAAAGCATTTGGTGTTATTGCATTTTTACTCGTTATCATTCGTCTTTATCACCGAAAAGATAATCCATGGCCATCCTCAGCAAAGGGAACGTCACACGAAAAATATGTTCAGTATATGCATCAGTTTCTATTAATAGCCTGTGTTTTAATGCCAGTATCTGGGCTTATTTACTCTGGATTAGGTGGCTTCGGCGTTGATGTTTTTGGTATTGAAGTTATTCCATCTCGCTATAACGAAAAGGCTGAAGTGCTCGCGTACAATCAAGCTGGCAGCGATCTAGGCAAAGCAGTCCATTATTACTTAGGGTATTTAATGACAGCGCTTGTCATTGTTCATGTATTTGCCGCTTTGAAGCATCACTTTATTGATAAAGATAATACGCTTAGCGCTATGATAAAAGCTAAAAACACCCATTAAAAATAACAAGGAATTTTTATGATGTACGATGACAGTAAAATTAGTTGGATTTTTAGAGTATTGCTCTGGTGTGGATTGCTTTTCACTTGCACAGTCAATGGGAAAGCGCATGTTAAAATCGATTTAACTGACACTGATGATTTCAGTGATTTAACACATTTTGGCGATGCAATAGCAGATAAACGGATTGTTTATTTAGATGAGCTGACCCATGGCGAACATGAGGTCTTTGCACTGAAATCTCGGTTAGTAAAGTATTTGCATCAACACCATGATTTTGATGCTTTAATTTTAGAAAGTGGCTTGTTTGATGTCAATGAAATAGACAAGGCCTCTCGTAACACAAAGGATAAACGAATTACGAATATGGCTGCTGGAAATATATTTTTTTCATACGCTAAAGATCCTGCTTTTTTAGATTTAATGGACTACATAGATTCGCAACGTAAAACGCATAATCCATTAGCGCTGTCAGGTTTTGATGGACGGTTAAGCGGTGAATTTTCGCTAACACGTTTTGTAAGACAGCTTGAGAAACAAGTAAAATCGATACCCGTTTCAGACTCACTCTTGGCTGAGTGGCCTATATTTTCAAAGCAATTACAAGCAACACTATCACGCAACTTTTATCACTGAATGAAATGCAAATTAAACAACACATACAAACCGGTTATGACTATATGGATGCACTTAATGGTGCGGATAAAGCCCATGAGTTTGATTCACCCAGTTATTACGCACGATTGCTAGAGGGAGTAATTCGTCTATTTGAAGTTCATTATTCTGTTCGTCGTTTTGATGAACATGATCTGGTCATGGCAAATAACATACATTGGTTACTACAAAATATTTATAAAAATCAAAAAGTCATAATATGGGGTCACTATGTGCATGTTAATCGCCAAGGCTATTTAGACTCGCGATCGAATAATGTGACCACTGCTTTGGATAAAGCCTATGGTCAGGAAAGTTACATTGTGAATTTTGCAGCCATGTCAGGGGAGTATCGTGAATTTAGAGATGGCACAATAAAGAAGATACCGCCAATTAATGATCAACATCTGGCTTATACATTTAACGATACATTTTCAGATGCGCCTCAGGCTATTTTTATACAACCCAAACAGTTTACTACCGCAAAGCAACATGGACTTCTTTTGTCTGGTCATGAATATATACCGGCGAGTTCGATTCCTGTTAACTTGTGGCGCAACCATTTTGACGGTGTGTTTTTACTAAACAAGGTATCAGCAAGCAATTGATAGGCTTGAGTATATTAATCTCATTTTAAGATCAGGTGTCTGCGCGCTATTAGCCTCTTACCTTAATGATTAATTAAAGTAAGAGGTTAATTGCTAAGCTGAAAGCTCACTTCTTACAATTGCGGCGCCTGCACTTAGAGCATTGAGTTTCGCGTTAGCAATCTGCTGGGGCAGGGGAGTCATGCCACAGTTGGTACAAGGGTAGAGTTTATTTGCATCAACATATTGCAATGCTTTACGAAGGGTATTAGCTACTTCTTCAGGTGTTTCAATGTGGTGCGTTGCAACATCAATGGCACCGACCATTACTTTTTTGCCACGAATGAGTTCGAGTAATTCCATCGGCACGTGTGAGTTGTGGCACTCAAGCGAAATGATATCAATACTTGACTGTTGTAGTTTAGGGAATGCTTCTTCGTATTGTCGCCATTCAGAGCCCAACGTTTTTTTCCAATCTGTATTGGCTTTAATACCATAGCCATAACAAATGTGTACTGCGGTTTCGCATTTTAGTCCTTCAATAGCTCTTTCCAAACAGGCAATGCCCCACGCATTTACCTCATCAAAAAATACATTAAATGCGGGTTCATCAAATTGGATGATATCGACACCTGCAGCCTCAAGCTCTTTGGCTTCTTGGTTTAGAATTTTGGCAAATTCCCATGCAAGTTTTTCACGGCTTTTATAATGCGCGTCATAGAGGGTATCAATCATGGTCATTGGGCCTGGTAGCGCCCATTTAATTGGTTGATTTGTGTGTTTACGCAAAAATTTCGCGTCTTCAACAAACACCGGTTTTTGCCGGCTAACGGGACCTACAACCGTTGGTACATTGGCATCATAGCGGTCACGAATTTTAACGGTTTGGCGTTTTTCAAAGTCAACACCATTAAGGTGTTCAATAAATGTGGTAACAAAATGCTGTCGTGTTTGTTCGCCATCACTGACAATATCAATTCCTGCTTGCTTCTGATCGAGAAGCGACAAGCGTAATGCATCGAGCTTTCCTTGAGCTAATTCGTCATCATGTAATTTCCATGGTGACCACAGAGTCTCAGGCTCACCTAGCCACAATGGTTTTGGTAAGCTGCCAGCAGTTGAAGTAGGTAATAGTGTATTCATACTTGTTTCTCAAAAATAGATTAACCCGAAGGTATTGGCCGACTATGGCTGTGAAAAATTAGCAGACCACTGCTCAAGCACATTTTGATAGGGCTTAATAAAGTGCTCATGGGCAAACTTACCTTGCTCTGTTGCTAATTGACTGCGCTCTTGTCGGTCATACACTATTTGTGTTAGCGAATGATCTTGGTTTTTTAAACTTGGGCGATACGCTTTACCTGCAGCTGCATTGGCGTTATATATCTCTGGACGATAAATCTTTTGAAATGTCTCCATAGTACTGATAGTGCTTATAAGCTCAAGACTGGTGTAGTCATTGAGTAAGTCACCAACAAAATAAAATGCCAGCGGTGCGACGGTATTTGAGGGCATGAAGTAACGCACATTCAAGCCCATTTTTTTAAAGTATTGTTCAGTTAATGAGGTGTCGTTAGGTTGATACTCAACGCCCAATACAGGGTGCTGATTCTCAGTGCGATGATAGGTTTTATTATCAGACACGCTTAAGCAAATAACTGGCGGCTTCGAGAAATTTTCCTTATAAACGGATGAATCTACAAAATATTGAAACAGTTTGCCATGCAGTTCACCAAAATTATCTGGGATGCTAAAAGTTGGCTGATCTTTATTATAATTTTGCAATAAAATACTAAAATCATAATCTCGTACATAAGACGAAAAATTATTGCCAACAATGCCTTCAATACGTTTATTGGTTGTATGGTCGATAATATAAGTCTTTAAAACTTCAATTGATGGAAAAGTTTGGCCGCTGCCTGCCACATCAATGTTGACCGAAATAATTTCAAGCTCAACTGAATACCGCTCTCCTGTGCTGTTATCCCAATTAGCTAATGCATTAAAACGATTATTTATCATTTTTAAGGCGTTGCGTAAATTTGCTTGACGATGGTGGCCACGGGCTAAGTTAGCAAAGTTGGTGGTAATGCGTGTATTGTCTGAAGGTTCATAATGCTCATCTAGATTGATACGCTTTAATGTAAATGAAAAATCTGTACTCATAATATGTGTATCCAATATTGTGTATTTCTACGAATGTAATGGTTCAACCGTCACTGTGTGACGTTGAAAGTTGCATTATTTATACGTGGATCGGTACATGAATAAAAACGGTATAATTTCACATCAAACATGAGTCATATTCATGACTTTTTATTGTAGGTGATGGCTTGGATGGTATTTATGGTTTTTCAAAAAGATTATATGTAATAAATGGTTTTAGATGGCTAGACGTTCATAGGTGGCGTGAGTTACATGCATTAGTTTCATTTCAAACATGAAGATTATTCGTCTGTTATCGTCACTATTTTTGCCAGATAAGCCAGGCTGTATTGGTATACTTTAGCTTGGGTATAGTTACCAATAATAAAAGAGACGAATGGAATGAGTGAATTAGTATCGATAGTAGTTGCTTGTGCTTTATTAGGCAGTGGAGTTGGATTTTTAGCAGGGTTATTAGGAATTGGCGGGGGGTTAGTTATTGTGCCTATTCTGAGTTGCATCTTGCTTTACTGGCAAGTACTACCTACTGAACAAGTCGTATTGGTTGCGATCGCGACGTCACTTGCGTCTATTTTATTTACGTCAACATCTTCAGCTATTGCACATCACAAAAATGGGAATGTGCCATGGGATATAGCACCCTGGATCATGTCAGGAGTTGCGCTTGGTGCACTACTTAGTGGCTTTATGGCTGCACTGCTGCCTGAACAGATTGTGCGCTGGGTATTTGCTGTCAGTGTTGTTTTAATTGGACTGAAAATGTTGTTTGGCGGTAATGCAGATTCATCAAGTTCGCACAGAATACCCAATAAATGGCTTCTTAGCGTTTATACAATGCTTACAGGTGGACTGTCGGCGATGATAGGGATAGGAGGGGGAGCTGTACTTGTGCCTTTACTGACTTTTTTCTCAATCGATATGAAAAAAGCGATCGGTTGCGCTTCTGCATGCGGTATCGTCATCGCCTTATTTGGCTCGCTTGGGTATATTAGTACAGGGAGTACTTATTTGTCATTGAATGATGGGTTTGCAGGCTTTGTCTATATACCGGCTTTAATAGGCATTATTTGTACTTCATGGTTTACGGCACCCCTTGGTGCTCGGGCAACACACTATCTACCAGTCAAAACAATCAAAAAGATATTCTCATTACTGTTGTTTGTTATGGCAGCAAATATGCTGATTAATTAAAAGCAGTTGCAGCGTATAAACATCATGTAGATAAATACGCTGCTTGTAATTGTGTCAATAAAGGGAAAAGTGGTTCTGTTGACTTTACATGTTAGCTACTAGTACCTAAGTGACCCACTTTCACTAATATAATCGTATCTTGTTCTACAAAAGGGTGGTGCTCGCTCATATGTGGACTGCGTATCCATGTGCCTTTTGGATACTGTCCATGTTCATCGCAAAATATACCACTTAAGACCAAAATCTCTTCACCACCAAAGTGCCTATGCGGGACAAAAATTTCTCCTGCGGGCCATTTAACTAAAGCAGTGTGTTCAACATCATGCTGATGTAGTGGCATAACCTGTAACCCACCTTGACCTTGTTGCCAAGGTGTCTCAAGCGTATTAATTCTTACAGTAACGCCGTCATCAGGTAGAAACTGGTTCAGCTTAACAAACAATGTACATCCTGATTCACTGAAAGGTTGATGGGCGCTGCCTGGGGGGTTACGAATATATGTTCCAGCAGGATAATCACCATGTTCATCACTAAATACACCTTCAAGGACAAAAATCTCTTCGCCGAGAGGGTGATTGTGGCTTTTAAAGTGAGAACCTGGATCATATCGCACAATGCTGGTGGCATGACCGCTTTCAGCTTCTTCTCGGGCGAGAATTTTACGTGTTACTCCCTTTAATGGGCTAGGCTGCCATGTTTGGTGTTCGCTGTTTATTACAACCTGTTGGCTGAAATCTAAATTAATATGTTGCATGGGTGCCTTATCAATAGATTCTAGTGTATATAAAAATTTTTATACGCATCAAGCTTTAGCCAAGTTCACCTCATATAATTTAGAATAGAACTCAATGTAAGCGTAGTTACACTGAGCTGAGATTTCTATTTATGTAAGCTCAATAATTTAGGCCGCCTTGACTAACTTTTTATGTATTTTTATTTTAGGTAGTCAACAACGAGTTGCGTCATTGATTCTACACCGAGTTGCAATGCTTCTTCATCTACAAAAAACTGTGGAGAATGGTTACTAGGTGCTGTTTTGGCGTTTTGATCTCGAGGAGTGACACCTAGAAAGTAGAATAACCCCGGTACTTCTAATGCATAATAACTAAAATCTTCAGCGCCTGTGATTAAATCGGTGGTTATAATATTTTCAGCCCCTGCAACGCTTGCTAATGAAGGCGTCATTTTTTCAGTGAGTTCTACATTGTTTATAGTGACAGGGTAACCATGATCGATATGAACATCTGCTTGTGCGCCTGCAGATTCCGCCACAAGCTCGGCGGTTTTGGTTAGACGCGTTTTTATATCGGCGCGCATAGCTTGATCAAATGTACGAATAGTGCCTATTAATTCCACATTATCAGGAATAATATTAGATCGAACCCCGCCATTGATAGCCCCGTAAGAGATAACAGACGGGGCTTTAGTCACATCTACCTGACGAGATGAAATTGTTTGTGTTGCCATGACAATTTGTGATGATGCTACAATTGGATCTACACCATTCCATGGTCTTGAACCATGCGTTTGACGGCCTTTTACGTTAATCGTAAAAGAATCTTCACTTGCCATTAAAGGGCCAGCACGAAATCCTATTTGATCAGTGTTGAGTGAACTGGTGACATGTAAACCAAACACGGCAGCGGGCTTTTCTTTAAACAGGCCTTCTTTTAACATTAGCTCTGCACCTCCTTCCTCACCTTTGGGGGCACCTTCTTCAGCAGGTTGAAAAACAAATAAAATATCGCCCGCTAAATCTTCTTTTATTTGTACGAGCGATTCAGCAACAGCCATTAAAATAGCAACATGGGTATCATGCCCACAAGCATGCATGACGCCGACCTCATTGCCACGGTATGTTGAGGTTTGTGTTGAAGCGAATGGAAGATCAACTTGTTCGGTTACTGGAAGGGCATCCATATCAGCGCGTAAGGCAACAAGAGGCCCTTTTTTACCGCCTTTTAATCGTGCCACAACCCCGGTATGTGCAATGCCTGTTTGCACTTCTAGACCTAACATCTTTAAATGTTTTGTAACGTATTGCGCGGTTTTAAATTCACGATTACTTAATTCTGGGTATTGGTGCAAATGTCTTCGCCATGTGATGACTTTTTCACTGACACTCAAATTAGCCTGCTTTAATGCATTATCAATATTATTTGCATAACTAGGCGCTGTCATTGCAGCAAAAAATACACTGGTATAAATAATTTTGTGTAACATGAGATTCCCTTTTATTATTGATTTATCAAAGTCAATGTAGAGTAACTTATGCTGAATGAACAGGATAAGGCGATAATTAACCAAGGTGAATGGTTTAATAACTGCGCTGTAGAGTTACAAGCCGCACTATTAGAAAACGCAAAAATTGTTACTAAAAATGCAGGAGAGGCTCTATTTTTGCGCGGTGATAGTAACTGTGGTCTGTATTGTGTTTTAAAGGGGGTCGCGCGCGTCAGTGGCGTTAATGGTGAAGGCAAGGAGGCTGTATTGAGTTTTATTCCTCAAGGTGTTTGGTTTGGTGAAGTGGCTCTTTTTGATGGTGGTACCCGTACGCATGATGTTTATGCCCAAACACCACTTCGACTCGTGCATATTACAGTGCGTTGTTTATCGCGGCTTGTAGAGCAATCTCCAATCTATTGGCGAGACTTTGGCGTTCTCTTATCACAAAAAATGCGGTTAGTTTTTTCTTCATTAGAAGATCATGCACTATTGTCTGCATTACAGAAGATATGTAAACGCCTGCTGTTGGTCGCGTCATACGATAAACAATCGTATTCGATAGTCATGTCGCAACAACAACTTGCAGATATGACTTATCTTACCAGGCAAACGGTTAATCAAATATTACAACATTTACGCCAGCAAAAGGTGATTGCGTTACATTATCAACGAATCGACATTATTGATAAACCTGGCTTATTAGCAATATCAAATCTGAACCTATAAATGAAACTTGGTGTAAAACTTGCTATGTATTCTTATCTTAATAAATACGAAAGGGAAGTTTTGCGATGGTGGGGCATTTATTTAATAATCAATACCGGGTAAAGCCTTATACAGCACCAAGTGCTGCAGAAATTCAAGTACCACCAAGACCCGTCGCACGCATCAATGAAGCGGCCAAAAATAGCCAGCCTGATATTGCCGCACAGTTAAAGTCTCCCCATTATGATAAGAGTTTTTTAGAAGAAGCTAAAGAAGCCTTGGTTTATCAACGTTTGGGCGTTGATAAAGAAAAAATTGATGAGTTAAAAGCGGCAATAGAAGATCTTGCCAAAAAAATGCAATCCAATGATGACAAAGACTTAAGCGCGCAGATGGATGCGTTACAAAAAATGTTAGAGCAGGAGTTTCAAAAAGGAAGGGAGCGCATGGACTCATTACCTGAGCATGAAAAGGGGAAAATAATTAGTGCATTGGTTTAAATTAACCTAAAGCCTGGATAATGAAACTATCTCAAGCGGCTACTTTTAACGCTACCTGCGTTGAATTTACTTACAATAGGGCTGCTATTGGCTCTTAAATTTACCTTGTGATTCCAAAAAGTCTCCGACCGGAGACGGATAAATAATCTGTTATTTATTACTCTTTAGCAGATTTCAAGCTAAGTTAGAATGTCGTGTAGCCGACATTCATACCTAATTTAATTTGTTACTCTGGATTCATGCATAATAACAAGAGAAAAATCATGAAAACACTTGAGCAGCAATTAGGTAATTATGGGCTTTATCATCGCTCAAAAAGGAATGTACTGACTCACTTTTTTGGTATACCAATGATTGTGTTTGCTGTGCTCTGTTTACTCGCCCGAATTGAACTTACTTTTACTGGGTATGAAATCAATGGTGCTCATGTATTTATTTTGGCCAGCGGAGTTTACTACTTAGTTTTGAGCCTTTCGTTAGGTTTAATAATGACAGCAATTTTAGTTGTAATGGGCTTAGCTGCAACCGTAATCTCTAAATTAAGCTTTCATGAATGGCTGATTATTAGCATCAGCTTATTTGCAATAGGTTGGATACTGCAGTTTATAGGTCATTATTTTGAAGGTAAAAAGCCCGCTTTTGTTGATGATATAGTAGGTTTAATTATTGGTCCATTGTATGTCCTTGCTGAAGCGCTTTTTTTGCTAGGCTTATATCGTGATTTAGAACAAAAAATTGAAACTATCTCGGGCTCACCTAAACCTTAATAAGCGTCATTATGAATTTTAAAAATAAAACAGTATGGATCACCGGTGCATCATCAGGTATCGGGCAAGAATTAGCGGTTCAGTTGGCACATTTAGGTGCAAATATTATTTTATCTGCGAGAAACACTGATAAATTGGAAGAAATTAAAGCGGCTTTAGATGGTGATAATCACTCTGTTATCCCATTAGACTTATCTCAACCAGAACATGTTTTTGAATACGTTAAATCAACAATGGATGAAATAGGGCGTGTTGATATCTTAATTAATAATGGCGGTGTATCGCAAAGAAGTTTGTTTTTAGAGAATGACTTTTCGGTTTATCGACAGTTAATGGAAGTCAATTATTTTGGATTAATTGCACTGACTAAAGCGGTGTTACCCTCTATGGTTGAACGTGGTTGTGGCTCTGTCGTTTCTATAAGCAGCGTTGCGGGTAAAGTGGGGTCTAAATTTCGTACCGGATACTCAGGCAGTAAGTACGCAGTGGTTGGCTTCATGGATTGCTTAAGGGCGGAAGTAGCTGATAAAAATATACATTGTTTAACTATTTGCCCAGGTTCAATAAAAACAGCAATTGCGCATAATTCACTTAATGAGCATGGCGTTGCGCAAAATAAGCCGGAGCACTCGATTGAAAATGGTATGGATGTGTCAGTTGCCGTTAAACAAATGATAGATGCGATAGCTAAACAAAAAGACGAAGTCATCGTAGGCCAAGGATTAAGCGGGCTTGCACCAACAATTAAACGGTTTTTCCCTGGTTTATTTAATCGTATAACAGCTAAAACAAATTACAGGTAACGTTTCTATATACTGTTTTGCGTAACGAGTTTTGTATTGCTGCGTTTACAGTAAATGCAGTGGATACACCCAACCCACCTTAAGGTGCGAGCGTCGTTGGAAATAAAAGCGATTTAGGTCATGGATTGATTGCAAGTAATAGTGGTGCTATTGGTAAAATCGATAAGGCAAAATAAATTGCTTTTAAACCAACCCTTTGGGCGCTCCACCGGCACTTTTTCTCAGTGTTATTCCTTCTTAAAGGGATGGTCATTCTTGCAAACTAACGCGTTGATATTAAGCCCCTGTGAAACGCTGAATTCTGCATCTTGAGGTGGTTTGGTTATAATCCTGTATTTGTGCTTGCACGCTGGGGTTATAGCACTTAAAGTGTCTACAAGTTGTAAAAGAGTAATTAAAAATGACACAAAAACAAACTCAACCTGATCAATCTAAAGAATTAACGCCCGAAGAACATGCTAAAGCACAACAAGAAAGTGCAATGTGGCAGCGTGAGTGTTTTCAAAATGCGCAAAAGCATTTAGCTGAAAAAGGTATTCTTCCGAAAACATTAATTGAAAAAGAGAGCCGTTTTATTGCTCCTTTATGTGCACTGTGGAAATTTAAAGCACAAACGGGTAAAAACTATTGGGTGATAACAGGGCGTTTACCTACAGATCATGCCCAAGATACAGCAGCTGAAAACCCGCGTGATGCGCTGCGCTATTTTTCTCTGCAATGGCAATTAAAAGCAGACCAAATCATGCAGTCTGGAAATCTGGATAAAACCCAGGTGGATTTTGCAAACTTATTAGTTAATCGTGCTCACGGTTTATATGAAATGTATGAAAGAGATCACCTTTGGGTTAACGAAGCAAGCTAGATAAGTCCAGCTTATTAAGAACTGTTGAACTTTCAAGGTGAAATTCAAAGCAGCCTGATTAGTATTTAGGCAAGGCGTCGGCTATATAGGTTGGTGTACGCCTTATAAATAGGCGATAATGCAGCATCAATGCTAAACATGCGCTGTCCTTAGGGTATTGCGTTAGCCCACTATTTTACAAACCTGGTGCCGCGATTAAATCGATACATCGATACTAGGAACAGACAAAAATAAAGCGAGCTTTGTAGCTCGCTTTTTAATGCACTAACGTGAATGGTTTGGTATCAAACTGATTTATAGGACATTGCATGCGTTGGCGCGCAATACCAGCTTCCATAAATACGATACCTTGTTGTGTGAAACCATTGCGTCTAAAACGTTCAACCTCGTTTAAAATACAATTTATACTAATATTGTTAAAGCCCTGTTGTTGAGCTAAATTAACCATATAGTTTAATAGTGACTTATATACAGACCGGTTACGATGTTCAGGTAATACCGCAATCCTACCAATTAAACCGTCATTGCATAATCTACCTGTCGCGACTGGCGATTCAGTGTCATCTGTTACGAGTACGTGTAATGCGTTATTGTCTAAGTTGTCGAACTCTATATGCTTTGGTATATGTAGTTCACATACAAAAACACGCTCTCTAATATGTTGTAATAAATCCTTTCGCGTATCCCATTCTACCTTGTCGATATGATAACTCATTGCATCTTACCTCTAACAAAACCAAATACCTTCATTTAGTAGTGTAGTAAAGGATTGAGTAAATTTTAAACTATTTTTTGAACTTTTAATTTGTTCAGCGGTCACGCTAACGTCATCAGTTAATAATTTTACTACTGCTAGGTCTGTTTTTGGCAGTAAAAAGTTTTGGCCGTTTACACTTAAAATAATTTCATTATCAGTACTTTGGTATATTGCTCTGGTGCCGCCTAAACGTTCAAAAATCTCGTCAGAATCATCTATCAATTGAGCGACTTGTTCAGTTGTATAAAGATCTTCTGGTGGCATTAAATCCATTTCATGCTTAGGTTCACTGGTTGTTTGACCTAACCATGACTTAAATAAACTATCGTCCTTTAATAATGCGCTGAGTAATTGCTTAACCTCAGTCGCTTCTGTAGTGCTAAGAAGTCCCTTTGACTCTCTGGTTTCAAGGAGCGGATCAGAGTAGCGGGTGCTGCCAGCTTCTTTATCAATCACATAATCGGCAAAGCTCGATAATAAATCCTGCTGATTCGGGGCTCTAAATCCAACAGAATAGTTAATTGCATTTTCAACCGCATAACCTTCATGGGGACAACCTGGTGGGATATATAAAATATCACCTGGTTCTAAAATACAATCAATAACAGCAGGGAATTGTTCTACCTGTAATAGTGATTTATTTTGTGCAAACTGTTTTAAATTACTGTCTGGCATACCTACACGCCAATGCCTTTTGCCTTCACCTTGTATAATAAAAACATCATATTGGTCTAAATGTGGGCCTACACCACCACCGGGCGTGGAATAGCTGATCATTAAGTCATCAATCCGCCAATTAGGAATAAATCTAAAAGGTTCAAGCATTTGTGCTGCATCTGGGTGCCAATGATCTACGGCTTGTACGAGTAAAGTGGAATGTTGCTCTGTTAATAACTCGAAATCTTCAAAAGGACCATGGTGAGCTTGCCAGTCGTTATTTTGGTTGGTGATAATACGAGATTCAATACTTTCTTCCATGGCAAGGCCTGCAAGCTCATTTGCATCAAGAGGGTCTTCAAAATCGCGAAACCCTTGTTTAATTAGCAAAGGTTTTTTCTGCCAATATTGATTTAAAAATTCTTGTTCTGACAGGGAGTTAATCGTTAATTGATACATGTTTTTCACCATTTACAAACGAATAGAGATAAAAAAAGCGAAAGGGGAGCCTTTCGCTTTTTAAATGTTTTAGCTTTTTGTTTACGCTAAATTGTCGATGAACTCTACTGCGCGGCCGATATAGTTGGCTGGCGTCAGTTTTTTCATTTCTACTTTAGCTTCTTCTGGTAAATCTAAACCATCTATAAACTCAGCCATAATTTCTTGATTAACACGTTTACCACGAGTTAAATCTTTAAGCTTTTCATAAGGTTTTTCAATGCCGTATTTACGCATAACGGTTTGAATAGGCTCAGCAAGAAGCTCCCAGTTTTGGTCAAGCTCTTCAAGTAAACGCTGCTCGTTTACTTCTAACTTGCTAACACCTTTAAGTGTAGATTGGTATGCAATTAACGCATAACCCATGCCTACACCTAAGTTACGAAGTACTGTTGAGTCAGTAAGGTCACGCTGCCAGCGTGAAACTGGCAATTTTTGAGCCAAGTGACCAAAAATTGCATTAGCAAGACCTAAGTTACCTTCTGAATTTTCAAAATCAATAGGATTAACTTTGTGCGGCATTGTAGATGAACCAATTTCACCTGCAATGGTTTTTTGCTTAAAGTGGTTAAGGGCAATATAGCCCCATGCATCACGGTCAAAATCAAGTAATACGGTATTAAAACGCGCAATCGCATCAAACAGCTCTGCAATATAATCATGAGGTTCAATCTGAGTCGTAAATGGATTGAATGTTAAGCCAAGGCTAGTTACAAATTGCTCTGCATGGTTATGCCAATCGTAATCAGGGTAAGCACTCAGGTGGGCGTTGTAGTTACCAACAGCGCCATTAATTTTACCTAGCATTTGTACTTGCGCAATTTGGTCACGTTGACGCTTTAATCGCATGTATACGTTAGCAAACTCTTTACCCATAGTAGAAGGTGTTGCTGGTTGACCGTGAGTACGGGTCATCATGGGTACAGCTTTGTACTCAATCGCTTTTTCTTTGATTGCATTCAGTAGTTGATCACAGTAAGGAAGTAATACTTCATCACGTGCTTCAGTGAGCATTAAACCATGAGACAGGTTATTGATGTCTTCTGACGTACATGCAAAGTGAATAAATTCATTAATTGCATGTAACTCGGCGTTATCAGCTACTTTTTCTTTAAGTAAGTACTCTACCGCTTTTACATCATGGTTTGTAGTACGCTCGATATCCTTTACACGTTGTGCATCGGCTTCGCTGAAGTTATCAACAATCGCGTTAAGTAAAGCATTTGCTTCGTCGCTAAATGCCGGTACTTCTTTGATGGCATCAGCAGCAGCAAGGGCTTGTAACCAACGAACTTCGACTGTTACACGGTATTTTATCAAGCCAAATTCGCTGAAAATACTGCGTAGTTCAGTGGTTTTGCTGCCATAGCGACCATCCACCGGAGAGATAGCTGTTAACGCTGAAAGCTCCATAATAACTCCTAAATTTTAGTTTTGAACGATAATTATATGTGGTTTTTAGCAATGGCGATTATTTTTCTTTTTGCAAAGAAAAAATGGCGGCGCTTACCGCCCATTTGTCGCCAAAGTACTGCACTTCGAATGCCCGCTAATAATAATGCGCGTATTTTGTGTTGTACTAATTGCTGTTTTAATAAATCAGGTTTGCCATAAACCTGAATGCGGTGCCCAAGGGGGCTAAGCACCTTTGAATATATATCTGCAAGGGCTGCGATTAATGTTGCATCAGTAATTGCAAAATGGTCTAAACGACGCTTTATATCATCAATACCTTTGCCAAGATCAGCTAAGCTACTTGATTTTGCACTTAGTGCGCGCTCAAGCTGCATTAGGCCGCCGACATACTTGACGATTTCAACATCTTTCTTCTCGCCAGCACTGAGCTGATCCAGTAAGCATTGATAACCAGCTCTAAGATTTTCAGTCCCTTGATACACGTCTTCTGGTGAATCAGGGTTAGTTACGACAATACTTGAAAGTAATTTTTCAAGGTCATAATCATTGCTACTGCCATACTGGGCAATTTTTTGTACTTGCTTGGCAATTTGACACATTGCTGCCAAAGCCATTACTTGGTTTTCTGTCATTATTTGATCACCGAGTCGATGATTCCGCCACCAAGGCATACTTCATTTGCATAAAAGACAGCTGATTGGCCTGGCGTTACGGCTTTTTGCGGCTCATCAAAAAGTACACGTGCCAAACCATCATCGCCTACAAGAAGGGTGCAGTTAATATCTTCTTGCCTGTAACGTGTTTTAACTGTGCAGCGTGTTGTGCCTTTAGGGCCGACTCTATCAACCCAATGTAATTGGTTTGCATTTAAACCATTACTATAAAGGCGAGGGTGATCTTTGCCTTGGCCTACAACAAGCACATTGCGTTCTATATCTTTATCCACAACGTACCATGGCTCACCAGAGCCTTCTTTCATGCCACCAATTAGTAAACCTTTACGTTGACCAAGTGTATGGTACATTAATCCTTCATGCTCACCGACATTATGACCCTCGGTGTCTTCAATCACACCAGGTTGTGCGGGTAAGAATTTTTGTAAAAAGTCTTTAAATTTACGTTCACCGATAAAGCAGATACCTGTGCTGTCTTTTTTATCGTGAGTAATGAGGTCTTGTTCTTCAGCAATACGGCGAACTTCAGGTTTAGCAATATCACCTACAGGAAAAAGTGTTTGTCCAATGTGCTCATGGCTTAAGGTATACAAAAAGTAGCTTTGATCTTTATTATCATCAAGGCCACGGCACATTACATATTTATCATCACGTAATTCTCGACGCACATAATGGCCTGTGGCGATATAATTAGCACCAAGTGCACCTGCTGCAAATTCAAGAAATGCTTTAAATTTTATTTCTTTGTTACACATGATATCAGGGTTCGGCGTACGGCCGGCTTTGTATTCTGCTAAAAAATACTCAAAAACATTATCCCAATACTCGGCTGCAAAATTAACAGTGTGCAGTTCTATATCAAGCTTATCGCAGACCGCTTGCGCGTCTTTTAAGTCTTCAGCAGCAGCGCAATATTCATCATTATCGTCTTCTTCCCAGTTTTTCATAAACAAGCCTTCAACTTGATAGCCTTGTTGTTTTAATAAATAAGCTGATACAGAAGAATCAACACCGCCGGACATGCCAACAATGACTTTAATGTGACTATTTTCGCTCATGGATATTTTCGCTTATACAGGTTGCTGTCATTTTATACTACTAACCACAAGAGAGAGTCAGAGTGCGAATTATAAACACTCATATAGCTTATGGCGTATGAAAGGCCGCGATTATAGCATGTAAAATAGAAGGCAAGCCACCCAAAATATCAGTTTTGTCTTGCCTAAAAAACACCAGTGAGTGATATGAGGAGGGCTCAAAAATGGAGTTGTATTGACCAGGGCAATAGTATTCTCGCAAACGGTAATTACTCGCCTTGGAGTAACTTATATTCGCCATTTTTAATATTATCTAAGGTGTATTGACCAATCTGATATCGAATTAACCGCAATGTTGGGTGACCAATGTGGGCTGTCATACGTCGCACTTGGCGGTTTCTGCCTTCAGTTAAGCTGATGCTCAACCAGCTTGTAGGAATGTTTTTGCGCTCTCTAACAGGAGGTGTGCGTGTCCATAAATGCGGTGGCTGAAGACGTTCAACTTTTGCAGGTAGTGTCATCCCGTCTTTTAACATAATGCCTTTTCGCAACATATTAATGACTTCGTCTGACGGTTCACCTTCAACTTGTACCCAATAAGTTTTGCTGGTTTTTTTATTCGGGGAAGTGAGCGCGTTTTGCAATTTACCGCAGTTAGTCAAAAGTAAAAGGCCCTCACTGTCTCTATCTAAGCGTCCTGCAGCATAGACGTGTTTAATATCAATAAAGTCAGCAAGTGTTTGGCGATTACTGTCATCAGTAAATTGACATAACACATCAAATGGTTTGTTAAACAAAACAATTTTTCGCTCACTTAAAGGGATCTGCGCTTTTATTTCTCTTTTGTTCTTTGTATTTATTGGCTGTTTGCTGGGAGAAGACAAATCTCTGTTAAAACTTCGCCCGCTGCTGCGTCTGTTCTTGGGTTTATTTGTTGTCATCATTAAATACACCGTGCTGGTTTTGGCAGTCCTGCAATTTTAGTTGCTTGCTTAGCCGGGCCTTTTGGGAAAAGCTTATAAAGATAAATACTGTTGCCTTTGTCTTCTCCAAGCGCTTTAGCCATGGCTTTAACTAACATTCTGATGGCGGGACTGGTATTGTATTCAAGATAAAAATCGCGGACAAAGTTTATAACTTCCCAATGCTGTTCAGTAAGAGCAATACTTTCTTGTTCGGCTAAAATTGGTGCAAGCTCAGGTGTCCAAAGTTGATGATCAAGAAGATAGCCTTGTTTATCTGTTTCGATTTGTTGATTTTTAAATTCTAGCATGAGTTACCAAGTTATAGACTGAGAGGAAGATAGGGTTTTTGCTACGAATATTTCATAATCGATTGCGGTATTTTGTTGCATAATTTCAATGTTACGGGCTTTAGCGTCGTCGGATAAAAGTAGAAGCTTGTCACAAAGCTGGAAATAAAGCTTCTGTGAGTAACAAGCATCCCCGACCAATAAAACAGTGTCGTTTTGTTGTATTAAGTTTACTAGACGTTCGTTATCGTAATAACTAATTGGTTTAGAAAAAATGTGTAATGTGCTCATAAATTAACAACCTGTTGTTGCGCACTAATTAATTGACTTTGAGCTTTAAAGTTTAAAGGTTTTGCATTGATTATCAGATCATTTTTACTCAGATTATAGTCAAGTAAAGACTTCTCACATACATAGATATTTTCAACGTCATAAATTTCTAATGTTTTTATACTTTTAAAATAATTTTTCAGCCCTAAAGATTCAGGGTTTTGATTTTCTTTTAATGCAAGAACAGCAGGGCCAGTAAATAACCAGCTTATATTTTGTTCAATAGCAGCAAATATGAGTGTCATGTCTAGAGCATCTCGAATATGCATATCATCAAAAGGGCTATGTTGACTTAATACAAGGACGTTAATCATTTAAATTGCACCCATTTATCAGCTTCACTGGCGAGCATCGCAAATTCGGCAAGGCCTGCAACGGTAAATAAATTCGTGGCTGCAATATTAAGACCACGCTTTTCAGCCGCAGTAATACACAGCATAAGTTTAATACCGCGTTGATGTAGCGTTTGCCAAAGGTTTGCAATAGCAAGCTCATCTGTTGCTAAATTAATGTCTTCGCTGGCATGGTACACGCCTTGTTGATATAAAAAAATAGTATCAACGCTATGCCCTTGTTCTAGACAAGTGGTTGCAAATTTGAATAGTCGTTGAGTGGTGTCGTGATCTGACGGTGCGCAGTGTAATGAAAGTACAAATCGTGCCAAAACATATCCAATAAAAAAGCCCCTAAAGAGGGGCTATTTTAACAGAACTTTTTAATTAGTCATTATTTGCGCCAAGTAGAGCAAGTAATGAAGTAAATAAGTTATATACGCTCAGGTATAAAGAAACAGTTGCGCGGATATAATTTGTTTCGCCGCCGTTAATAATACGGCTAGTATCAAACAAAATAAGTCCAGACATAATTAATACTACAGCTGCATTAAGCACCATAAACATTAAAGAACTGCCAATAAAAATATTAACAATACTTGCAACTATAACAACGATTAAGCCAACCGTTAAAAAACCACCCATAAAAGAAAAATCTTTTTTGGTATTCAGAGCATAAGCTGAAAGACCTAGGAAAATTAATGCTGTAGAACCTAGCGCTTGCATGATAAGCATAGAGCCATTAGGCATTGCTGCATAGTGGTTTAAAAGTGGGCCTAAACCGGCACCCATTAAACCTGTAAAAGCAAATACCCAAGCTACGCCTGATGCGCTATCGGCTTTTTTGTTGACTACAAAGAGTAAGCCAAACGAAATAAGTGTGAAAACTAACCCCATAAAATAAGGTAGTTGTAATGCCATTGATATACCAGCCGTCACTGCACTAAATGCTAATGTCATGGCCAGTAAGAAATAGGTATTTTTAAGTACCTTGTTTGTTTCAATGGTCGACATAACCGGTTTAGCGGTATTGTACGAATGATTAAATGCCATTGTAGAGCTCCTTTAAGTGAAACTTGTTGTAGTTCCGATAATTAACTAGAGTTAGATTATCAAGAGTTACATATTTGGGCAAATGTTTGTACTTCAATAGACCATTAAATAAATATAAAAGTTCCCATTTGTCTGATAATTCGACTGGTTTGTGTGAAGAGTGTGCAAATTAATTGTTTTTTAAGCACTTGAAAAGTTTTTTGCAAAAAAAGCTTCACAAAGAGCACGGGTTTATCTATTATGCACGCCGTCGGAGAGATGGCAGAGTGGTCGAATGCACCGGTCTTGAAAACCGGCAGGGGTTTGTAGCCCCTCTAGGGTTCAAATCCCTATCTCTCCACCACCTAATTTAAAATAGTTATGAGTACACTCTTACTCGTAACTTATAGCAGTTTCGGAGAGATGGCAGAGTGGCCGAATGCACCGGTCTTGAAAACCGGCAGGGGTTTGTAGCCCCTCTAGGGTTCAAATCCCTATCTCTCCACCATATATAAAAACCCGCTATCAGCGGGTTTTTTTATGTCTTGTGAAAAATAATTACGACCATAGTCTCTGTTTCGAAGTAGCAAAACATCATGCATGATTAACTTAAATACTTTTTATATCTAGGACGCTTAATGAAACATAGGCTTGCAAAGAGCGTTGCATTGTCGCTACTTTCTCCCATTATCATCGGTAGTTTGTTAGGTGCTTATTACGCACTAACCTTAAATGGTGATTCGATCACAATCTTTTTTAATTTGCTCATGAGTGCAATTGCCAATGCCCATATCGTCGGCTTAACGATGGCAGCATTTGTTGTACCTGGATATTTGTTGATGTTTAAATATGCCAAAGTGAATTATTCGGGTGTGCTTACACTCGGGTTACTCGGTGGCGCTATTTTTAGTTATTTGCTTAGTGCAACGCAAGGAATGGTCTTTTTAGTGAATACCTCAATGTCTGCTGTTGCCGCTGGTTTATTTTTATATGGATTAAGAAAAGCAAGTTTAAAAAAGACTGAGCGCCAATAGTGGAAATAATAACCAAGCCTGCTGAAAATTAGCGTAAATTATCTTTTTTTGACTTGAAAAGGTTTCAATTATTGGCCACAAAGAGTACCTTTAACTACTGTATGTTTGATAAGAAGTAGTTTGGTATGCAAAAGCAAGAATTTTACCAGTCATTAGTTAAACAAACTGAGTCGCTAATTACTGGTGAGACAAACATTATAGCTAATATGGCTAACATTAGTGCGTTACTTTTTACATCATTAGACGATGTAAATTGGGCGGGCTTTTATCTAATGGATTCTCCATCAGAATTAGTACTCGGTCCGTTCCAAGGCAATCCAGCGTGTATACGTATTCCTGTAGGAAAAGGGGTCTGTGGAACAGCTGCTGCGACTGCAAAAACTCAACTTGTTGAAGATGTGCATGCATTTGCAGGTCATATAGCCTGTGATGCTGCTTCAAACTCTGAAATAGTAATACCGATCCTTAAAAACGGTAAAGTGTTTGCTGTTTTAGATATTGACAGCCCGAGTATTGCTCGCTTCAGTAGCGACGATCAAAAAGGTCTTGAAGCATTAGCTGCCTGTTTTGAGGCAACGCTTGCATGAAAGACTTATTAAATGTACAGGATTATCTGTTTGCCATTGCTGATGTTGGTGATTGGGAAGGGGATGAAGAACACGTAGCGGAAACGCTAAACGATTTGATTCATATTGCTTGGGAACGTCTTCCAGATGACCTTGAATGTGAATTAATCGATGAAATTATTAATGGTATTTGGGAACACCTTCGTGGCGATATGGCGCTGGTTGAGGCTGAGTTCGAAGAGTTGACCGACTGGGTAACACACTATGTCGATTCGTCAATTGACGAAAAGATGTAACAAAAGGTTCTAAAATGGAAACCACAAACAAGCTAAAAGATATCAATGAAGTACTGGATTTTTTATATCAAGAATTTCCAGAATGTTTTAAACAAAAAGACGGCATCAAACCGCTTAAAGTAGGTATCTTTAAAGATATTGCTGAGCGTATTGAAGGATCTGAGAAAGTAAGTAAAACTCAGGTACGTCAAGCTTTAAGAAAATACACATCGAACTGGCGTTATTTAGAAGCCGTTACTAAGTCTGAATTTCGTATTGATTTAGATGGGAATCAGGGTGAAAAAGTAGAGCAAGAGCACATTGATCATGCTCAAAAAGCGCTTGAAGAAAGCCGTGCTAAAATGGCAAAACGCAAAAAAGCACAGCGTCCTCGTAATGATTCAGACACAAAATCTTACAAAAAGAAACCGGGTCAGTTCGCCAAAAATGGTGAGAAAAACGCTAAGGTTAACAATACTAATGCTAAAGCAGCACCTGCTAAGCGTTCAGGTAAAATTGAACCTTTACCATCAAGTGAGGTCAAGGTTAATAACAAGGTTAAAGTTAAACTTGGCCAAGCACTTGTAAATGCGACTATCACTGAAGTGAACAAAGATGATGTTCATGTTGAGTTAGTAACAGGCATGCAAGTTAAAACAAAAGCAGACAGCCTTTACATAGTTTAAGCTGTATATAAATTAAGGAGTTGTGTATGAGTCAAAAGTTTACGCTCATTCCGTTAGTCGCGGCCCTATATTCAGGGTCTTTATTTGCATCGACAGACGTTGTTGATGTTTTGACAGTAAAAGACTTGCCTGTATTGGAGCAAGAAAGTCAGCATAGTACGGCTAGCAAACGGGTGGCGAACTTATTTACTCGTGCACACTACAAACCTATTCGTTTTAATGACGTGCTTTCTGGTAAAGTATTTGATCGTTATATCGAATCCCTTGATTTTAATAAAAGCGTCTTTTTGGCTGCGGATGTTGCGTCCTTTGAGCAATACCGCAACCAATTTGATAATGCATTGACGACTGGCAAGCTTGATTTTACGTTTGATATATTCAATTTGAGTATGAAAAGACGGTTCGAGCGATATGATTATTCATTAAAATTGTTAGAAACTGAAATGACGTTTGATAAAGACGATGAATATTATTTTGATCGTGAAGATGCACAATGGGCATCATCTCAAGCCGAGCTTGATGAGCTGTGGCGAGAGCGTGTTAAATATGATGCGTTACGATTAAAAATGACAGGTAAAGATTGGCCCGGTATTAAAAAAGTACTTACCAAGCGATACCAAAACGCACAAAAACGTTTAGTACAAACTAAAAGCGAAGATGCGTTCCAAATTGTTATGAATTCATTCGCTAGAAGTATCGAGGCTCACACTTCTTACCTTTCACCGCGTCGAGCTGAACAGTTTAAAATGGACATGGATCTCGAATTAGAAGGGATTGGTGCTGTTTTAGGCTACGATGAAGATTATACTGTGATCCGTAGTTTAGTACCTGGTGGTCCAGCGGACAAATCAGAACAAATTAAGTCGGATGACCGTATCATTGGTGTAGCGCAAGATGGTGAAGAGTTTGTTGATATTATTGGTTGGCGTTTAGATGATGTAGTTGACCTAATCAAAGGCCCTAAAGGTACCAAAGTTCGCTTACAATATCTTAAAGGCGCTGATACACACGGTACACCTAAAGTCGTTGAGATCATTCGTGATAAAATTAGGTTAGAAGATCGCGCTGCCAAATCGGAAGTATTCGAAGCTAAATACTCTGATCTAACCAGTAAAATTGGTGTAATTGAAATTCCGGGTTTTTATAATAATTTATCGAAAGATGTCAAAGTTGAGCTCGCGAAATTAAAAGAAGCTAAAGTTGACGGCATTATTATAGACCTTAGACAAAATGGCGGCGGTTCGCTATACGAAGCAACGCAACTTTCAGGGCTGTTCTTTGATCAAGGTCCTGTGGTACAAATTCACACACTCAACAACCGAATTGAAGAACAAAAAGACAGGGATGGTATAACGTTTTACGATGGCCCATTAACTGTTTTAGTTGACCGTTACAGCGCGTCAGCCTCTGAAATTTTTGCCGCTGCTATGCAAGATTATGGTCGAGCGATTGTGATAGGTGAGCAAACCTTTGGTAAAGGGACTGTTCAGCAGCATAAAGGTTTAGGCCGCGCTTATGATTTGTATGATAACCCTTTAGGCAGCGTACAATATACCATTGCTAAATTTTACCGCATCAATGGTGGCAGCACTCAGCATAAAGGTGTGATCCCGGATATTTCATTCCCGTCAGCAATAGACCCGGCAGAGTGGGGTGAAAGCCAAGAAGATAATGCGTTACCATGGGATAGTATTATCAGAGCAAAATATAATTCTGTTGATAATTTAAAATCTGCTATTAACCATGTATCGCAACAACACATTGATAGAATCAAGAAAGAGCCTGAATTTGGTTATGTGTTTGAAGACATTGCTAGGTATAACGAAGAAAAAGATCGTAAAACAATTTCTTTAGTTGAAGCAAACCGCATTAAAGAAAAAGAGCAGAATGATGCACTAGCACTTAAGCGTACAAATGAGCGCTTAGTTCGTCTTGGTGAACAGCCAGTAAAAGACTTAGAAGATGTTCCTGACGTTCTTGATGATTTAGACCCATTTCTTGAAGAAGCGGCATTAATCACACAAGATTACATAAAGTTTGGACGTATAGCTAAGAAATAGTAACGATTTAAAACTACAAAAAAGGCGCTTAAGCGCCTTTTTTGCTGCCTAAAGCATATGAAATTGATATAATCGATGATTAAACCCAGAACGAGATGATGTATTATTGTATCGTTTCTGTGCTAAAAAATAATAATTAAGCGTGTAGACAACAACACGTGGGAGTTTCAATTTTGAATCCAGTAGAAGAAAAACCAATCAACAAAGCGAGTTTTTTTGACGCGCTAATACCTATTTCTGTGCTCATCTGTTTATTAGGTGCTGCCGTATATTTATTCGGTGATAGTTCATCATCAGGCCCAAATCAAATTGCATTGTTATTTGCAACGTTTACAGCGGCTTTAATTGGGCTAAAAAATGGCTATACATGGAAGAAGTTAGAAGATGCCATGATCGAAGGGATTACTTTGTCGTTAGGTGCGATTTTAATATTACTCATGGTTGGAGCCTTAATCGGTACGTGGTTGCTTTCAGGCACAGTGCCAACTTTGATTTATTACGGATTGCAGGTTATTGATCCTAGTTGGTTCTATGCCGCAAGTTGCTTAATATGTGGCATAGTTGCTATGAGTATTGGTAGTTCATGGACTACAGCTGCGACCATCGGTACTGCACTTCTTGGTGTTGCTACAGGTTTAGGCCTAGACTCGGTGGTTACTGCGGGCGCTGTTATATCAGGAGCTTATTTTGGTGATAAGTTAAGTCCTCTTTCAGAAACCACTAACTTAGCTCCAGCTGTTGTTGGGGCTGATTTGTTTGAACATATACATCATATGCTTTGGACAACTGTTCCGAGCTTTATTATTGCTTTGATTATTTTTATTGTAATGGGATTTAATGCTAGTGCAGCAAATGAAGCAGGGCGTATTGATGAAATTACGCTTATTCTAGAACAGAATTTTAATATTGGTTTAGAAATGCTGGTCCCTTTGATTGTGCTACTTGTTTTAGCCATTAAGAAAATGCCGGCATTCCCTGCAATCTCGATAGGCGCCGTTATTGGTGCTGTTTGGGCAATGCTATTTCAATCGGACTTAATAGCGAGCCAAATTGACGTTTCTCAAGGGCAGTTAGTTGGTTATTTTAAACTTATCTGGGCCACTTTTTTCGACGGGTTTAATATAATCACTGGTGATGAAAAAATGGATTCACTATTAAGTGGTGGTGGCATGGCAGGTATGTTAACTACAACTTGGTTGATCATGACTGCTTTGATGTTTGGCGCGATTATGGAAAAAACAGGTTTATTAGATATATTTGTTAAAAGTATCTTAAAAATAGCTAAAAGCACGGGTTCATTAATTACAGCGACGATTGCTACTTGTATAGGTACTAATGTGATTGCTGCTGATCAATATATTGCTATTGTTGTACCTGGTCGTATGTACAAAGACGAATACGAAAAGCGCGGTTTGAAGCCTGTTAACTTATCAAGAACGTTAGAAGATGGCGGTACTATTACCAGCCCACTAATCCCTTGGAATACGTGTGGTGCATATATGCAAAGTGTTTTACACGTAAACCCGTTAGATTACCTTTTCTATGCTTTCTTCAATTTAATAAATCCATTTTTGGCCGTAGTTTATGCTTATCTAGGCATTAAAATTTTACGCATAAAGCCAAAGCAACACGCATAAAATAAATGCTCCTCCAAAGAGGAGGAGCAAATTTGGAGTTACCCTATGACTGCAATTAAAAAGCCTAAAGCGCAATATCTTAAAGACTATAAAGCCCCTGAATTTAAAATTGAACATGTTGATTTAACCTTTGAATTAAAACCATTAAACACGCGTGTTAGTGCTGTTTTACAATTAGAAAGAACAGATAAATCAGATGCAGACTTAATCTTGGATGGGGTGGATTTAACACTTATCTCAGTAGAGTTAAACGGCTCAAAGTATGCTGATTATCAAGTAGAAAAAGAACAATTAATTGTAAAGAACTTACCTCTTAGCTGCCAGCTACGTATTGTTACTGAGACGTCTCCTGATACCAACTCTTCATTAGAGGGTCTATACCTTTCAGGTGGAGCCTATTGTACCCAGTGCGAAGCACAAGGTTTTAGAAAGATTACCTACTTTTTAGATAGACCCGATGTTCTTGCGAGCTTTGATGTAACAATAATAGCAGAGCAAAAATATGAGCACTTATTATCAAACGGTAATAAGATTGCTGAAGGTCAATTGGATAATGGGCTTCATTTTGCTAAATGGCAGGATCCATTTAAAAAACCGAGTTACCTATTTGCACTTGTAGCAGGCAGTTTTGATGTACTAACAGATAAGTACATTACTAAAAGTGGTCGCAGTGTGGATCTGGCATTATTTGTTGATAAAGGAAATTTATCTAAAACACCGCATGCTATAGCCTCTTTAAAGAAATCAATGCAGTGGGATGAAGAACGCTTCAATCTTGAATATGACCTTGATATATATATGATTGTTGCTGTTGATTTTTTCAATATGGGTGCAATGGAAAATAAAGGGTTAAATATTTTTAACTCTAAATGTGTTTTAGCAAATCAAGAAACTGCAACAGATAAAGACTACCACACGATTGAATCGATAGTAGGACATGAATACTTCCATAATTGGACTGGTAATCGTGTTACTTGCCGTGACTGGTTTCAGCTCTCATTAAAAGAGGGGCTGACTGTGTTTCGTGATCAGGAGTTTAGCAGTGACTTAGGTTCGCGAGCGCTCAACCGTATTGATGCGGTAAAAGTGATGCGTACACATCAATTTAGTGAAGATGCAGGCCCAATGTCACATGCAATTAGGCCAGAAAAAGTCATTGAAATGAATAACTTTTATACTGTAACTGTGTATGACAAAGGTGCAGAAGTTATTCGTATGATGCATACCCTTTTGGGTGAGCAGAAATTTCAACAAGGTATGACACTTTATTTTGAGCGTCATGATGGTCAAGCTGTGACCTGTGATGACTTTGTCTGTGCAATGAGTGACGCATCAGGTATTGATCTTACTCAGTTTAAATATTGGTATAGCCAACCAGGCACACCAAGGTTGTCTGTTAAGCAATCGTTTGACGAAAACAGCGGAACATTAAAAGTAGCGATTGAGCAGCATCCTCCAAGTAATTATCCTGCGCATAAACCTCTGCATATTCCGTTTGCAATAGAACTGCTCGATGATAATGGTAGGAGTCTGGATTTAAAATATCAGAATGTCTGCATTGATTCAGTATTGAATGTGACAGAAACATATCAGGAATTTAACTTTGATGGCCTTACAAAACAGCCTGTAGCTGTGCTACTAGAAGACTTCTCAGCACCATGCATTCTTGATCATGAAATTAACGAAAGCCAACTTTTGCATATTATGCGCTATGCTCGCAGTGATTTTTCTCGTTGGGATGCTCAGCAAACCTTGTTCATAAATGCTGTGAAAAATGCCATTATAGAATCTGAAAATGCTGTACTTAGTGACGCTGTAATAAATACTCTGTCTGAGCTTGTATCAGATAGTACTGGCGATCTTGCACTGACCGCAGAGCTATTGAAACTTCCAACGTTCGATACACTCGCAGCTGAGTTTGAAGTTATACCCGTAGATGAGATAGTTGATGTTATCGCATGTTTTGAACAACAAATTGCGCAACAACTCTACCATCCAATTTTGTCATGCTATAACAGCCTCGTTGATGATGGTTCGCTTAATGCCAGTGCAGTTGCAATACGTGCTTTAAAAGGGCAATGCTTACATTATCTAGCTAAGCTTGAAACTAATGATGTAGCAGCTTGCTTAGCCCTTGGTGCAAAATCAACTAACATGACGAATGTGCTAGCGAGTCTGAGCGCCGTTGTTAAGGCTCAACATCCGTTGTGTGATGAGTTACTTGCTAGCTTTGACAGCCAATGGCGACATGATGTGCTCGTAATGGATAAATGGTTTGCTTTACAAGCGATGCAATCCAAAGAAGGGGCAATTGAGCATATAAAACGCTTATATGATCACCCATGTTTTGATTTTTCCAATCCAAATCGAGTTCGTGCACTTGTGGGTAGCTTTAGCCATTTTAATACTGCACAGTTCCACCGTGAAGATGGCACAGGGTATGCGCTTTTGGGTGATTTACTTATTAAGCTCAATTCAATCAATCCTCAAAATGCATCTCGTATGTTAACACCATTTATGTCGTGGAGACGCTATGACACTAATCGGGCCCAAGGAATGAAAGCTCAATTAATGCGGTTAGCGACCTTAGAAAATTTAAGTGATGACTTATTTGAAAAAGTTGAAAAAGCTTTAAAATGACTTATGCGTGAGTATTACTTTTTTTTAAACCTGACTTACAACCAGTGCTTAGATTACTACGATGGTAAATATAGATCAGTCCAGGTTATTGAGGATGGGGGTAAAAAAGTTCGCTTTGATGCCCACCATTTACGTCCTTTTATTTCTTCTTTAGGAGTGAGAGGGCGCTTTCGTTTATTGTTAACATTAGATAATAAGTTTATTCGCTTAGAGCGGGTTAGCTAAGTATTTTCTAAAAAAATTAATATTTATATTGTATTTTTGTTAATTCAATTTGTCCTATTGTTAATTTACGTGTATAAATTATCTGGTAGGACGTCTTACCATTACGTAAACGCTAATTAAATTGTAAATTTATAGTCGTTTGAACGCGTTCTGTTTGTAATTTTTATGTTTCGGTTCTATCGTTACTACTACACTAAAAACAACAACTTGATCACAAAATGCCCGCGACAAGGGGAACACACAATGATAAGAAGATCGCTTTTTGTTAAAAACAAAATAGTTTTAGGCCTAGCTGCTGCAACGCTTGGTTTATCTGCCGGTTCAGTTAATGCTGCTAATTTTGATGTTGGTGGCTTTGACGTAACGTTTGATTCAAATTTTTCATATGGGCAAAGTATACGTGTCGAAGACCGTGACTTTTCTCATATAGGTAAAAGTAATAATCCTGCATTTAATTGGACAGGTTATAACTCTGCACTTAATCCAATTTACTCATCAGCAGATGTTTGGGCGCAAGACGGCGCTTATTCGAATAACGGCGATGCTGGAAACCTTAATTTTGATAGCGGTGAGTCGTTCTCTAAATTATTAAAAGGAACACATGATCTATCAATAAGTAAAGATAATTACGGTCTCTTTACCCGCTTCATGTATTTTTATGATTTTGAATTGATGGACGGTGATCGTGCTTACATCAATCCGACTTCTGGTTCTGGTGTTGACCCATGTGATGATGACAATACTAAAGAGCAAGTTTGTGCTGACTTTAGGTTACTAGATGCATACGTTTGGGCTAATTTTGACTTGAATGATGGCAATAACCCACTTTCAATTCGTTTAGGCCAACAAGTGGTTAACTGGGGGGAAAGTACACTGATATCTCATGGTATCAATGTAAACCCTGTTGATATTGACCGTTTAAAAGCACCTGGCTCTGAGCTCAAAGAAGCATTTATTCCTGTAGGCATGCTTTGGGCTTCTTTAGGAATTACTGATAACATAAATCTTGAAGCGTTCTATCAGTATGACTGGCACGAGACACGTTTGCCTGTAGCTGGCAGTTATTTTTCTACCAATGATTTCGCATCAGAAAATGGCTATCAACAAAATATCCAATTAGGTTTTACTGCTAACCCTGATATTGACCTTGAGTTTTTGACAAACAGTCTTAATTCACTGCAACAAAATTGGGTTGCTGCAGCCACTGCGCAGGGTATAAATCCGCAAAGTGCTGAAGGTCAAGCGCTACTTGCAAACATGTATTTGGCTTACCCAACAAAAGTTGCTCTTAAGGGTAAAGGTAACGCGGGTAAAACTGACCCTGATAATGGTGGTCAATATGGCTTGCGTCTAGGTATGTTCCTGCCAGAACTTAATGACACAGAAGTAGCACTATACCACATCAACTATCACAGTCGTCGTCCACTTATTTCTGGTAAAGTTTCAAACTTTACAGGTGAAGCAATTGGCGCTGACTTAGCAATGATTTTGTCTCCTGATGTAACAATTACAGAAGACAATGTGACTGATCTAAACGCGTTTACGCAAGGTCAATTAGTATATCCTGAAGATATTAAGTTATATGGTCTTAGCTTTAACACCTCTTTGGGTGAAACTGCATTTGCTGGTGAATTTACCTTCCGTGAAGATGAGCCACTCCAGATTGATGATGTAGAGTTACTGTATGCGGGTATGCCTGAGCAATTAGCTGTTGCGGGACTTCGTCCAGACCTTGCTGGCATCTCACAAATGAGTGAAGGCGATGCTACAAGCGTTGTAGGCCCTGGTGAAACAGCACAAGGTTATATTGAGCGTAATACAGCACAAATTCAATTTACCGCAACACACTTGTTTGGCCCGTCACTAGGTGCTGACAGCTGGGCTGTGGTGGGTGAAGTCGGCGGTGTTAGAATTAATGACATGCCAGAGTACGATGAGCTACGTCTGAATGTATCAGGTACTGGACGAAGTGGTGTAATTACAGGCCCAGGGTCTGTTGATTATTCTACTTTGCACCTAGGCCTTTCGAATGGGCCTGAAACAAACCCATTCCCAACAGCCTCTGCTTGGGGTTATCGTTTAATCGCAAAAGGTGATTATTATAACTTTTTCAAAGGTGTGAATTTTTCACCACGTTTTGTATTTTCTCATGACGTAAATGGTATTACCCCTGATCCTATGTTTTTATTTATTGAAGATCGTAAATCATTGGGTATGACTATGAACTTTAACTATCAAAATGCGTGGTCATTTGACTTTAGTTACAATACGTTCTGGGGTGGCGGTCAAACAAATACTTTCTCTGACCGTGATTATGTTTCTTTCAATATTAAATATTCAATATAAGGGTATCATCATGATAAAAAAACCTACCCTCATCGCACTAGCAGTGTGTGGCTTGTTCGCTACAAACGCTTCTTTTGCTAAAATGACAAGTGAAGAAGTTGCTCGTTTAGGCAATGATTTGACGCCAGTGGGCGCAGAAAAGGCAGGTAATGCTGATGGTTCTATTCCAGCATGGACTGGCGGAATAACAAAGGCCCCAGCAGGTTATTCGCCGGGTATGCACCACATAGATCCGTTTGCAGACGATAAAGTATTATTTACAATCGATAAATCAAATCTAGCTAAGTACAAAGAACATCTTAGCCCAGGCCAAGTTGCATTATTCGAAGCGTATCCTGATACCTTCAAAATGAATATATATAAAACGCACCGTAGCGCTTCAAACCCACAATTTGTGTATGATGCTACCAAAGAATATGCACCTACAGCCGAGTTAATTGAAGGCGGTAATGGTATTAAGAATACGGCAATTGGTATTCCGTTTCCAATTCCAAAAGATGGTTTAGAAGCTATTTGGAATCACTTACTTCGTTATCGCGGATTATCGATTGAACGTTTTGGTGGTCAAGCTGCACCGACTGCTTCAGGTTCATACAACATGGTTGGCTTCGATGAGCAGTTACTTGTTAAGTACTCAGATCCAGAAGCGACCCCAGCAGAGTTGCAAGAATCTAATATTTTGTTCAAGTTTAAACAAAAAGTAACACAGCCAGCACGTTTAGCAGGTACTGCATTACTTGTACATGAAACTATGGACCAAATATTAACTCCTCGCCAGGCATGGACATACAACTCAGGACAACGCCGTGTTCGTCGCGCACCGAATGTTGCTTATGATGCGCCGGGTACAGCTGCTGATAGCCTTCGTACAACGGATGACTTTGATATGTTTAACGGTTCTCCAAACCGTTACACGTGGACGCTAAAAGGTAAGCAAGAACTGTATATTCCGTACAACAGTTACAAGCTGCACAGTGATAAGCTAGAGTACGATGATATTCTGATGGCCGGTCATATTAATCCTGAACACGTTCGTTATGAAAAACACCGTGTTTGGGTTGTTGAAGCAAACTTAAAAGAAGACACTCGACATATTTATAAAAAGCGTGTTTTTTATATTGATGAAGACAGCTGGCAAATACACGTAACCGATATTTATGATAATCGTGACCAAATGTATCGAGTTGGTATGGCGCATGGTTTAAATTATTATGATGCGCTTACAAACTGGAGCACGCTAGATGTTTATCACGATCTTAACTCTCGTCGTTACCTTGCAATTGGTTTAGATAACCAAGAAAAAATGTATGATTTCTCAAAATCATTCAACGATAACGAGTTTACGTCTAACGCATTACGCCGCGCTGGTCGTTAAATAAAAGACAGGCACCTAATGTTTATTAGGTGCCTTTTATCAATTCACGTTTGTCTTTCTGACACACACTGGTTTTTCCATTTGCACGATTGATGACAAACTTACTCTCCTCAAGGCGATTTTAATATATGAAGTATTTGCTTTATGCGGGGTTAACCACCTTGGCCTTTCTTACATTTATTGTTTCGGCAGCAACGCCACGTCCTGCTATAAGTGCAGCTAAAGCACAAGAAACGCTTTTAACTGATATTGAATTCAATGGCGAAAAAATCGTCGCAGTTGGTAAGCACGGCACAATTGTTACCAGTAAAGATGCAATTAAATGGGACCAAGCTTTCGTACCTACCCAAGTATTACTCACTGCTGTTGATTTTATTGACGGTCAAGTTGGCTGGGCTTGTGGTCATGATGCCACCATTATTCATTCACTAGATGGAGGGGCTAACTGGCAATTACAACAAGTCAATGAGCAATTAGATAAACCGTGTTTAGATATTATGTTTACTGACAATTTAAATGGCTATGCAGTTGGCGCCTATGGCATGTTTTATGAAACATCAGATGGCGGTAAACAGTGGAACAAACGATTTTTAGCGTCACTATTGCATGAAGATGATAGAGATTATCTTGCTGATCTTAAAGAAACTGATCCCGAAGGTTATGAGATTGAAACAAGCTCTATTTTACCGCATTTCAATAGAATAGTAGCTACTGAAAATGAACTTATTATTGTTGGTGAAATGGGCTTGATGGCGCGTAGTTCAGATAATGGAAAAACTTGGCATCGCGACGACGAAATCTATCCAGGTTCATTTTTCACCTATGCAAAAAATGATCAAGAACAGGCATTAGTCGCAGGCTTAAGAGGTAACATCTTTACCCGAACAGCGACAGAGCCGTGGGTGCACTTAAAAAACAATAAAACAGCTACAGTGAACAGTATTTTAGACATGGGTCAACAAGGTTGGTTACTACTTGCCAATAGTGGTGTTATTTTTCACTTAAAAAATAACAAGCTACAAGTTGAACAATTACCAAATGGTAAATCAATACTAGATGCAGTTATCTTTAAGGATCAACTTATTATGGCATCTGAAGATGGGATTAAAGTGAAGGGGATTACTCCGTAATGCAAGGGATATTAGATTTCTTAGAAAAAGCGGTGTTTCGTCATCGATTAATCATGCTCATCAGTTTTGTATTGTTGACATGCATACTTGCCTTTAAAGCAACTCATATTCAACTAGATGCTTCTTTTAATAAAAACATACCATTGAATCATGACTACATGAAAGTGTATTTGAAACATGAGAAGCAATTCGGTGGTGCAAATAGCATTTTGATTTCTGTTTGTGATGATAGTGGCAACATATTTAACCCTGACTTTTTCACGCAGTTGAAAGCAGTCCACGACCAGCTTTATTTTATACCAGGTGTTAATCGACCTCTTGTAAACTCTATATTCTCGCCAAGTGCGCGTTTTGTTGAAGTTGTTGAGGATGGTTTTGCTGGTGGCCCAATTATTCCCGCAAACTTTAAAGCAGATCAACAAGGCTTAGCTGTAGTTAAGCAAAATATTGAGAAAGCGAAGGTTGTTGGTCGAATGATCGCGTCTGATTATTCGTGCGCTATGGTAAGTGCGCAGTTATTAGAAACAGATCCTCAAACACAAGAGAAGCTAGACACTTTAGCTTTCGCTGAAAAGCTTGAGTCTCAAATTCGTGAGCCACTAAGCACTGAGAATGTCAGTATACATATTATTGGCTTTGCTAAAATGGCAGGTGATATTGCTGAAGGTGCCAAAGGGGTTGTGCTGTTTTTCGCAATCGCTATTGCCTTTACTTTTATCATGGTTTGGTTATTTTGTGGCAGCCTTAAACTGACTGTATTACCTATTGCTTGCTCGATCATTGCGGTTGTTTGGCAGTTAGGGTTATTGTCAAGTCTTGGTTTTGGTCTGGACCCAATGTCAATTCTGGTGCCGTTCTTAGTCTTTGCCATTGGCGTGAGTCATGGTGTGCAAATGATTAATGCAATTGGCAAGAAAGTGGCGCAGGGTAAAGCAACGCGCGTTTGCTGTCAGTCAAGCTTCAGAGCATTACTTGTACCTGGAGGTATTGCATTACTTTCAGATACAGTCGGTTTCCTAACCTTGCTGACGATTGATATTGGTATCATCCGAGAGCTTGCGATTACGGCTAGCTTAGGTGTCGCGGTTATCATTTTTACAAATTTAATATTGCTTCCTGTGTGGGCGTCATACATGCGCTTTGAAAACACAGTGCACATTCAATCAGGCAACACTGACAAACCCAATGCGTTAGATAAACTACGTGAGTTACTGGTTAAGGCAACAGATCTTAAAATTGCTAAAATCATCATAGCATTCACTTTAGTACTTTTTGCATTGGGTTACTGGCAAGCAGATAAAATGCGAATTGGTGATTTACATGCAGGCGCACCTTCATTGCACCAAGATGCTCGCTATAACCAAGATACCTTTTTGATATCGGACAAATACACAATTTCTTCAGATATTTTGAAGGTGTTGGTTGAAGCTTATCCTGCCGCATGTACAGATCATGATGTGATGCAACGGATCAGTCGTTTTCAATATAAGGTTGAAAATTTAGCAGGCGTACAATCTGCGGTTAGCTTAAGTTCAGTCGCGCAGTCCGTTAATGCCGGATACAACGAGGGTAATTTGAAGTGGCAAACATTACCGCGTAATACGGCAAGTTTGGTTCAAGCAAGTGCACGAGTTGAAACAAGCACGGGCTTGCTCAATGGTGATTGCTCGGTGATGCCTGTGATTATATTCTTAGATGATCATAAAGCTGAAACTATCGACAATGTTATTAGCAGGGTTAAGGAGTTTGCTGTGCAAGAGCAGACCGATAAACTACAGTTTAAGTTAGCATCGGGTCCAGTGGGTGTTATGGCGGCAACCAATGAATCAGTCGCAGCTGCGCAATTACCTATGATGATATATGTATATGGTGCTGTAATTATTTTATGTCTGATTAGTTTTAAAAGTGTTAAAGCGACTATTGCTGTTGTGTTACCGCTTTATATCGTATCTACTCTTGCACAGGCCTTAATGGTACAACTGCAAATTGGGTTAACAGTATCTACATTACCGGTAATAGCGTTAGGTGTGGGTATAGGTGTCGATTATGGAATTTATATTTTGTCATCAATGATGGGGCAACTTAAGCAAGGTGTTTCTCTACCTACAGCTTACCGTAATGCATTGGTAGAAAGGGGCAGTGCCGTATTGTTCACAGGTATTACCTTAGCGATTGGTGTAAGTACATGGATTTTCTCTGATCTTAAGTTCCAAGTTGATATGGGTATTCTTCTAACCTTTATGTTCTTGGTGAATATGCTCGGTGCTGTGCTGTTATTACCAGCGATAGGCAGCCTGCTCTGGACCGACCAGAAAAAATAATGTGAATATTTTTGCTCCTAAATGGCCGTAATAGGCCATTTATATCTATATTTTGTGAATAGATGACCAAATAGCTGAAATGCTTAAAATGTTTTCATCGAAAGGGCTGTTTATTAGCTGTAAAAGGGTTAGAATTTACCTGACTCCACACAATTAAATTGCTGTACACATATTCTATCCAGTAAGGGTAGTAATAGATTAAGGAACATACAATGACACGAAATGAAGGGCAAGCCTCGGTTATCTTAGATAATGTCTGCAAGCTGATCCAGAAAAAAGTTCACGCTGATAATGTGTTACTCGTTGAGAAATTCGCCAAAGCCTTGTACAGCAATATGTCTAAAGAGGATTTGGCAAATCGCAATGATAGTGACTTATATGGCGCTGCACTAAGCCTATGGAATTCGCTAGAAAAAAATACCTCTGATAATGCGGTCATCCGTGTTTTCAATCCAGAAGTAGCTAAAGATGGTTGGCAGTCATCGCATACAATCGTTGAAATTATTGCTAAAGACATGCCGTTTTTAGTTGATTCTGTTCGTATGGCTATGAGCCGCGCAAACATTGCATCTCACTTACTTCTGCATTCTCCATTAAAAGTTAAACGCAATAATGAAGGTCAAATTGCTGCAATCTCAAACCTAAAAGCAGATCAAGAATCAACTTCTACAAAAACTGTTTTCTTTATTGAGATTGACCGCCAAACAGATTCTGATGTTATTGATTCGTTCAAACGAGAGCTAGAATCCGTTTTGGTTGATGTGTCTACCGCTGTAGAAGATTGGCAGCCAATACGCGAGAAACTTATCGCTGTAAGTAAAGAGTTACCAAACAGAAAACAGCACACCAACGAAATTGAAGTTGCAGAAACTGTTGAGTTTTTAGATTGGCTGGTAAAAGATAACTTTACTTTAATGGGATACCGTCAATACGACTTACAACCCGTTCAAGGTGATTATCAGTTAAAAGGTAAAATGGAAACAAGTCTAGGCTTGATGAAAAACGTGACAGACGATCACACTCGTTTATTGTCAGAGTTACCTGAAGTTGCACGCCAAGAAGCACGTAGTAGTAATTTACTGATTCTAACTAAAACGAATTCTCTTTCTCGTGTACACCGCCCAGCCTATATTGACTATGTGGGTGTGAAGCGTTTTGACGACGAAGGTAATGTAATAGGTGAAGACCGTTTTATCGGTTTATTCTCATCTAGTTTCTATAATAACAGTGCCGCTGATGTTCCTGTTTTAAAAAGTAAAATAAACCGCATAATGGAAATGTGTGATTTTGCCCAAGGCACTCATGCATATAAAGCAGTATTAAATATTTTAGAAACTTATCCACGTGATGAATTAGTACAAGCACGCGAGAGTGAACTTCTTGAAGTCGCAATGGGTGTACTTCAAGTACAAGAGCGCGATATGTGTCGCCTTTTTGTGCGTAAAGATGCCTATGGCCGCTTTTTCTCATGCATGGTTTATGTTCCTCGTGAACGATATAACACCGCACTTCGCCGTGAAACACAAACTATCTTAGCTAATGCATTTAATTCTGATGAAAAAGTTGAATTTACTACTTTCTTCTCAGAGTCTACCTTAGCCCGTACTCATTACACTGTGCGTGTAAATAACAACGATATCGAATTTAAAGTGAAAGACATAGAAAATAATTTAATCGAAGCGGCCCGCACATGGGAAGACAAACTCCAATCTGCTCTTCTTGAGTCAGCAGGTGAGTCTCGAGGTAATGACCTTAACCGTAAATACAGCAACTCTTTTGCCCGTTCATACAAAGATGAAGTTTTACCAAGCGCAGCGGTTGTTGATATTGAAAAGCTTGAAATGCTTAATGACGAAAACAAGCTCGAAATGTTGTTTTACCGTCCTCAAGAAGAAGCTAACACAAATATTGTACGCCTGAGTTTATTCCATAAAGACGAGCCAATTCATTTATCAGATGTTATGCCAATGCTTGAAAACTTTGGCTTACGCGTTATTGGTGAAACTCCTTATTCTGTTAAGACTAGCGATGGTCGTATCAATTGGATCATGGACTTCTCAATGCTCCTTGATAGCCAAGGCGTTGCTGATTTTGACAAGGTGTCGGCGCGTTTTCGTGCAGCATTAACTAATGTATGGGCTAACCGCCTTGAAAACGATGGTTTCAACCGCTTGGTTCTAATGGGTGGGCTGACAGGCCGTGAAGCATCAATTTTACGTGCTTATGCTAAGTATATGCGCCAAATCGGTGTAACATTCTCACAAACTTATATCGAAAGCACTTTTTCGAATTACCCACACATAGCAACGCAGATCGTTAATTTGTTTGCGAAAAAATTCTCAGTTAAAAGCCCTGCAAGTAGCAAGACACTGGATAAACTAATCTCGCAAATTTATCTTGAACTTGAAAACGTTGCTAATTTGGATGATGACCGTATCATTCGACTATACGTTGACATGATAATTGCAACGCTTCGTACTAACTACTTCCAAAAAGATGATACTGGCACGTTTAAGTCTTACGTATCATTTAAAGTACAGCCAAGCTTAATTCCAGATATGCCTTTACCTCTACCGGCGTTCGAAATATTTGTTTACTCGCCACGCGTAGAAGGTGTTCATTTACGTGGTGGTAAAGTAGCGCGTGGTGGTTTACGTTGGTCTGACCGTCGTGAAGATTTCCGTACTGAAGTACTGGGTTTAGTCAAAGCACAACAAGTAAAAAATACTGTTATTGTGCCGGTTGGTTCTAAAGGTGGTTTTGTTTGTAAACAGCTACCGACTGAGCGCGATGCGTTCTTTAAAGAAGGCCAAGAGTGTTACAAAATTTTCATTCGCGGTTTATTAGATATTACAGATAACATTATTCAGGGTGAGATTGTTCCTCCTAAAGATGTTACTCGTCATGACGAAGATGATGCTTACCTTGTTGTAGCTGCCGATAAAGGAACTGCAACCTTCTCAGATATCGCCAATGGCATTGCCAATGAGTATAACTTCTGGTTAGGAGATGCGTTTGCATCAGGTGGTTCAGTCGGTTATGACCATAAGAAAATGGGTATCACCGCAAAAGGTGCATGGGAGTCAGTTAAACGTCACTTCCGTGAAATGGACATAGATTGTCAATCAACCGATTTCACAGTGGTTGCTGTAGGTGATATGGCAGGTGATGTATTTGGTAATGGTATGCTTTTATCAAAGCATATTCGTTTACAAGTAGCTTTTAACCATATGCACATATTTGTTGACCCTACACCAGACTCTGCTACTTCATACCCAGAGCGCGAGCGTTTATTTAATTTACCGCGCTCATCATGGGAAGATTATAACAAAGACTTAATTTCTGCCGGTGGTGGCATTTTCTCTCGCGCAGCTAAATCAATTAGCTTAAGCCCTGAAATGAAGAAAATGTTGGGCACTAAAAAAGCGAGCATGACGCCAAATGAATTGATCAAAGCATCACTAATGATGGAATTTGATTTACTTTGGAATGGTGGTATCGGCACATACATTAAGAGTAGTGATGAGAGCGATGCTGATGTTGGTGACCGCGCGAACGACGCATTACGCATCAATGGTGCTGACTTAGGCGCTAAAGTATTAGGTGAAGGTGGTAATTTAGGTGCAACTCAATTAGGTCGTATCGAGTTTGCTGCTAAAGGCGGTCGTGTAAATACTGACTTTATCGATAACGTAGGTGGTGTTGCGTGTTCTGATAACGAAGTAAATATCAAGATTCTATTAAATGGCTTAGTAACTGCGGGTGATTTGACGCGCAAACAACGCGATGAGCTATTATATTCAATGACGGATGAAGTATCTGAATTAGTTCTAGATGACTGTTATCGCCAAACACATACACTCTCTATCACTCAGTCGAAGGGTTCTTCGACACTGAAAGAAAAAGTACGTTTTATTCATGCACTCGAAAAAGAAGGCAAGCTTAATCGTGCTATCGAATTTATCCCAACAGACGAAGAGCTAGCAGAACGTGCAGCTGCGGGTAAAGATTTGACGCGTCCTGAACTTTCAGTTTTAGTGTCTTATTCAAAAATGGTTCTTAAGGAATCATTAGTATCAGAAGAAATTACTGAAAACCCTTACTACCGTCAATTGTTAGTTAACTCATTCCCAGTTCCATTACGCGAGAAGTTTAACGATGCAATGGATAATCATCCACTGCGTAAAGAAATTATTGCCACTAAATTAGCGAATAATATTGTTAATGATATGGGCTTGAACTTTATGATTCGAATGCAAGAAGAAACAGGTGCCAATGAAGCAGAAGTTGCACTTTGTTATTCTGTTGCAAACGAAGTGTTTGAAATGGATGAGACGTGGGAAGCAATCGTTGCGCTTGATAATAAGATCCCTGCGGCAGTACAAACAGAAATGTTGTATCAACTTCGCAGGACTGTTCGTCGTGCAACGCGATGGTTCTTACGCCATCGTAATAAGTCACAAAACATTGAACAAACAATTGCGTTCTTCGCGCCTACATTTAGTGACCTCAGTACTAATTTAAATGGCTACATGGTTGAGAAAGAAGGCGAGCGTTTAGTTAAAGCGGCAGATAAGCTAATTGAAAGCGGTGCGCCGGCTGACTTGGCTAAACGAATTGTTGCTCTTTCAAGTCTATTCTCAGTAATGGACTTAGCTGAAGTGGCTAATAATTCTGGCCGCAGTATCGACATGGTATCTAATACGTACTTTAAGCTTGGTGCTCGCATGGGTCTTCATTGGTTCCTTGACCAAATTACTAATCAACCTGTTGCTAATCATTGGCAAGCTCTTGCAAGAGCTTCTTATCGCGAAGAGCTTGATTGGCAACAACGTACATTATCGGAAGTTGTGCTTAACTGCTTTGAAGGCGATGATAAAAATGTTGATAGTCAAATTGACCAATGGATGGATAGTCAAGAATTACTACTTCAACGTTGGAAGCATATGCTTGCAGAGTTTAAAACATCGCAGAGTCATGACTTTGCTAAGTTCTCTGTGGCTTTACGTGAGTTAATGCTACTTAGCCATAACTGTGATACGTCAGCTAAATAACCCTTTTTGCACGCTTAGTAGTTTCTAGCGTGAAAATAATAAGTTAATAGCTTACAATACCCCAGCCTAGTCTGGGGTATTTTTTTATATAGAGGATTTTTTAATGTTTTATGATCTTGCTCGCCGTTTTATGTTCACCCGTGATGCGGAATGGGCCCATGAATTTGCATTACATAATTTGCGTCGCTTTTCAAACACACCATTTAGTGCTGCATGGTCACAATCAGTGGCAGATCACCCTGTAGAGTTCTTAGGTTTAAAATTTAAAAATCCAGTCGGTTTAGCAGCTGGTTTAGATAAAAATGCTGAGTGTATAGACGCTTTTGCTCAAATGGGCTTTGGCTTTATCGAGGTAGGAACTGTTACACCTAGGCCGCAAGCAGGTAACGACAAGCCTCGTATATTTCGTTTACCTGAGTCGAATGCAATAATTAATCGCATGGGCTTTAACAACAAAGGCGTTGATAATTTAGTTAATAATGTAAAAGCAGCAAAGTACGATGGCATTTTGGGGATTAACATCGGTAAGAATAAAGATACCCCAAATGAGCAAGGTAAAGACGATTACATTCATTGTATGCGCAAAGTGTTCGAACATGCATCTTACATAACAGTTAATATTTCATCTCCTAACACACCAGGGCTTCGAGATTTACAATATGGCGAAGCATTGGACGATCTTTTGCAAAGTCTTAAAAACGAGCAGCTAGATCTAATTGCTAAACACAACAAGCAAGTCCCAATGCTAGTTAAAATTGCACCAGATTTGGATGAGGTTCAAATTGCTCAGGTGAGTGAGTCATTAATTAACAATAATATTGATGGTGTTATCGCAACGAACACTACGTTAGAGCGTGCTGCTGTTCAAGGTCTGCAATATGCGGATGAAGCAGGGGGGTTATCAGGGCTTCCTGTACGAGAGCGTTCAACTCATGTTGTCAAAGAGCTTAAACGCCTTACACAAGGTAAATTGCCAATCATTGGTGTGGGTGGTATTGATGATGCAGCAAGTGCCAAAGAAAAGTTAGAAAGTGGTGCAGATTTAATTCAAGTATATACTGGTTTTATATACAAAGGTCCACCATTGGTAAAAACGATCCTTTCAGGCTTATAAGGATCAGTTATGTAAGCTTTTGATCATTCGATAAATGTTCTAATAGAATTTGGATTAAATGGTCAAAAGCAACTATAATTAAAGGCTATAGCATAAAAGGAGTCATTAGGAGCGCATGTTACAAGCATCAAAACAATGGAAATGGATAGCTTGTCCGAAACGAAATCGTTTGTTGGTTGACCTAAACCAAGAGATGCAATTGTGCACGCCTTATAAACTCCGTCAACTAACAGATTCTGTTTTACAGTATTCAGAATTTAGCCTTGAAGATGCAGCCTTTTATCAACAAGTTTACCAATATCTTGACTCTTTTAATCTGTGGCAACCCGCAGAAATTTGTCAAATAGCGCTTAATGCAACTGCAGCAAAATACCATTTAAAGCCAGTACTAGCCAAAAGTTGGTTTTTTGATACATACACAGGCAGTGAGCCAAGCGTAGAGGCAATAATTAAGTTACAGTCTCGCCAACAATGCGGTGAGTTTTTAATTATTGAACATAATAAAGATGCCTCTTTGTGTATTTGTTTATCTGAGCACTTCCAATTAGATGAAAACCTTAGTTTGAATCAATTTGAGGTAATCAAGGTTCTCAACAATCGTGTCCACCCTATTTACACACAAGCCCAAAGCAGTATAACTGCTTAAGTAAATTTTACGCCTTCAACCCATAATCACGTGTTTGTCTGCCAACCTATGTTATAATCCCGCGCAATTAGCTACTAAGGGTTTTTACTTTGCAATTTATCGCGCTTACTTCTATCGGAATCGAAAATTTATTGGTTGATGAACTTACTGAGATTGGGGCTACAGTCACCAAACAAACAGTGGGTTCTGTGCGTTTTGACGCGGATACAACACTAGCACAAAAAGTGTGCTTAATGAGTCGTTTTGCCACTCGTGTCATGATGTTGATTGAAGAAAAAGAAGGCGTGAACGACAAAGATAGCCTTTACAAATTTGCTCGCTTTCAACCTTGGCAAGAGTGGTTCGGTCCAACTCAAACATTTGCTGTTGATTTTAACGGGACTAATGATTCACTAAAAAACACACAGTTCTCTGGTCTTGTGATCAAGGATGCGATTGTTGATTATTTCAATGATTTATATGAGCAACGGCCTAACGTAGACAAGCAAGATGCTAACGTACGTGTTGTCGCGCGTTTATCTCGCCAAGGCGTTGCCATGTATATAGATTACTCAGGACCTCGCTTGTCTGAACGCGGTTACCGTGAAGGGCAAGGTAAAGCACCTATTAAAGAGCATTTAGCCGCGGCACTTATTAAGCGCAGTGGTTGGCTCGAGAACGTACAACAGCCTTTATTTGACCCATGTTGTGGTGCTGGTACCATTTTAATTGAAGCGGCTGGTATGGCACGTAATGAAGCGCCTGGTTTATTCCGAGAAGGGTTCGCTTTTGAAAGGTTACCAAGCTTTCGTGTTGCGAAATTCAACGCATTAAGAGAAGAGCTTATTGCTCAAATAACAGACCCTAAATTGTGGCTAATTGGTCATGATTATGACGCTCAAGTGTTAAGTAAAGCGGTTGATAATGCGAAGCGTGCAGAACTGGGCGATATTATTAAATTTAAGCAAAATGATGCCACAAAGCTGACATCCGTTGCGAAACTGCCAGGCGTAGTTATATCGAACTTACCGTATGGTGAACGTATAGGTTCAATGGCAGAGCTAGTTGATTTACATCGCAGTTTAGGCACGGGTTTTAAAAAGCATTTTAATAATTGGAAGCTAGCGCTGCTTGGCATGGATGAAAGCCTATTTAAGCTGTTAAAGCTCGTTAAGCTTAAACGTTATAAATTTAAAAATGGCCCGCTTGATGTGGTATTAAATTTATATCAACTAGATGACAAACAAGTAAGCCAAACAACAGAAGATAAGCCTGCTCTTAATTTTGAAGGCTCAATGTCTTTTGCAAACCGTGTTAAAAAGAACAAGCAAGGTTTAAAAAATTGGCTCAAGCAAAATGATGTGCAAGCATATCGAGTTTATGATGCAGATATCCCAGAATATAACGTGGCTGTTGATGTATATGGTGACTCAGCGGTTATTTTTGAGTATGCAGCACCAAAAGAAATAGATGATGCAACAGCACATAAACGTCTACAAGATGTGATCACTTTAACTGCACAGCAGCTCAAAATTGCACCAGAAAATATAGCCGTAAAAGTACGTAAAAAGCAAAAAGGGGAAGAGCAATATACCCCAATGGCTAAGCAAAACCGGACTCAAGTGATTGAAGAGTTTGGTGCAAAATTTAAAGTGAATCTGTTTGATTACTTAGATACGGGATTGTTTTTAGATCACCGCTTAGCTCGTCGCTACATTCAACAAAATGCAAAAGACAAACGCTTTTTAAATTTATTTGCTTATACTGGCACGGCATCCGTGCATGCAGCCCTAGGTGGAGCTAAAGCAATTACGACTGTTGATTTATCTAAAACCTACTTAAAGTGGGGCCAGGATAATTTTGAACTTAACAATATTAGTAATACGCGCTACCGTTTTGAGCAAGCTGATTGTTTAAAATGGTTAGAATATGCAACAAGCCAATATGATTTGATATTTTTAGATCCACCGACTTTTTCAAACTCAAAGCGTATGAAAGACGCGTTTGATGTGCAACGTGACCATATTAAATTATTAACGTGGGTTAAAAAGATCTTAAGTCCTTCTGGTACTCTCATCTTTTCTAACAACAAACGTGGTTTTGCAATGGATGAAGTTGGTTTAATTGGCCTTGGCTTAAAAGCGGTTAATATATCTGAGAAGACACTATCGCCAGATTTCAAACGTAACAAACAAATCCATAATAGTTGGTTAATAACCCATGGTTAATTGGACGCTCTACCATACCGATGGCTGTCACTTGTGCGAAGAAGCGTTTGAACTTATTGAGCCACTGACAACCGATTCAGTCTCATTGCAACGTGTTGACATTATGAGTAGTGAACAGCTTATTGCTGAATTCCAACTAACAATCCCCGTTTTAAAAAGCGAACGCGGTCAACAGTTAAATTGGCCGTTTACTGCGTTACAAGTGCAGCAGTGTTTTACGCAATCAGAATAAGAGTAAAGAGACAACATGGATTTAATTAGAATTTCAAAAGCGCAGTTAGCTTACGGCACACACCCTTTACTAGATGATGCAGATGCAGTCATTGAAACGGGTGAGCGAGTGTGTATCGTTGGTCGAAATGGCGCGGGTAAATCAACACTTTTAAAGGTACTTGATGGTCAAGTCATTTTAGATGATGGCGAAATTAACCAGCTTGGTGGCATCAAGATTTCTCGTTTAGAGCAAGATCCGCCAAAGGGTGCGAGTGGCACTGTTTTCGATTATGTTGCTCAAGGTATGCCAGATATTGCAAACTTACTGATTGATTATCACCATGTAAGCACGCAACTTCAAACTGATTGCACTGATAAACTACTCAACCAACTTGAGCGTTTATCAAATCAATTAGAGGCGGCGGATGGTTGGCGTTTTGATAGCCGCATTCAGCTTGTTCTCACTCGTCTTGAGCTTTCACCAGAAGCAAAACTTGAATCGCTTTCTGGCGGTTGGTTACGTAAAGTTGCGTTAGCGCGTGCGCTTGTTAGTGAGCCTGACTTATTATTACTTGATGAGCCTACCAACCACTTAGACATGGACAGTGTTATGTGGTTAGAGCAATTTTTAAAAGAGTTTAAAGGCGGCATTGTTTTCATTTCTCATGACCGTGCATTTATTCGCGCTGTTGCGACACGCATCCTAGATTTAGACCGTGGTAAATTAATCTCATACCCTGGTGATTATGCGACATATTTAGAACAAAAAGCGCATGATTTAAAAGTTGAAGAAACACAAAATGCCCTTTTTGATAAGCGGTTAGCTGAAGAAGAGGCGTGGATACGCCAAGGGGTAAAAGCACGTCGTACACGTAATGAAGGACGAGTGCGTGAACTCAAACAACTTCGCGTTGAGCGTAAGCAGCGAGTAGAGCAGGTAGGCAAGACTGACTTTAACATCGAAACTGCTGATAGATCAGGCAAGCTTGTATTTGAAGCAAAACATATCCACCATGCCTTCAAAGATAAAGTAATTGCTGATGACTTTTCTACATTAGTAATGCGTGGCGATAGAATTGGACTGGTTGGTCCAAATGGTATTGGTAAAACTACATTGCTCAAATTATTGTTTGGTGATTTAGCTGCGGACAGTGGTGATATTAAACAAGGAGTAAACTTAGAGTTTGCCTATTTTGACCAGTACCGTCAAAAGCTTGATGAAGAAGCAACCGTGCAAGATAACGTTGCTGAAGGTAAGCAAGAAGTGATGATGGGTGGCCGTTCACGTCATGTACTTGGCTACCTGCAAGACTTTTTATTCCCACCTGCACGTGCTCGTACCCCCGTTAAAGCATTGTCAGGTGGTGAAAAAAATCGGTTGTTGCTTGCTAAGTTATTCTTAAAACCATCAAACATTTTAGTACTGGATGAGCCGACGAATGACTTGGATATCGAAACGCTTGAATTATTGGAAGATATAATTAATCAATACCAGGGCACAGTGCTAATTGTAAGCCATGACCGTGAGTTTATTGATAATACGTGTACCAGTGTTTGGGCATTTGAAGGTAATGGCAAAATCACCGATATTGTAGGCGGTTATAGTGATTATGAAGCTTATATACGCTACCTTGCTGATGAACAAAAAAAACAAACTGCTGCCCCTGTAAAAGCAGTTGAAAAACAAGTTACAAAATCACAAAGTAAAACAGAGAGCAAAGCGAATAAGCTCTCTTACAAATTAAAACTTGAATTAGAACAATTACCCAGTAAGCTTGAGCAAATTGAAAATGCAATTGAAGATCAGCAAGTACTTGTAAACGACGCTGATTTTTTCAAACAAGATGCTGCAATCACTTCACAAGCATTGAACCATTTAGCGCAACTAGAGTCAGACCTTGAAGCTGCGTTAGAGCGCTGGGAAGAATTAGAAGATTTAAAGAATCAGTAGTAAGGACTAAAATGAAATATAAATTACTCGCTGCTAGTATATTAGCGACGATGAGCACGACAGCATTAAGTGCTACCTATAAGTTGACTGAGCTGGGTTCATTTGACGAAGCTAAACATACCTACGTGACAGATGTAAGTGAAAGTGGTCATGTAATTGGACTAGCAAATGGTTTATACAATCTTCCAATTGATATCAGTTATATAGATTTCACAGATAGTATAATTACAGATTTCTATGATGCAGCGGAAGCCAACTTTGAGCTCATTGATAAAGAAATTACATTTACATTAGATGATATCGAAAACAATAACGCAGTAGCTACAAACCCAGATGCGCATGCATTTATGCATTCGTTTTTGAGAAGCGAAAGGGTAGTAAATAACAGCCAATACCAAAATGTCGGCAATTTAGCAGCACTTAGATACCCAGGTAATCAACAACCTGCTCAGGAACAGTTATTTTTTGATATTGCATCCGTTGATTATGATGGAGTCACCCGCTCTGTAAATGCATTTTATAATGGCATTGCTGAAGACGGCACCTCTGTAGGTTGGGGAAGTGCACCCTTTGATAAACTGAAATTTACACCAGATGATGAAACAGAAGAGGAAACTCACTTTGTTCGTGATTTTATAAATCGTGCGGCAATCATATCTGACTCAGGTGTCGTATTTGAAATCCCCCCTGAATTTGATGAGTTTGGTGGTATCAGCGCAGCTAATGATATTGTTAAAACGGATGATGGATACGTTGTTGTTGGACAAACTTCAGTGGGTATTCCTAGTGATAGGCAAGAAGATATCGATGATGACTGTGATGGTTTAAATATACCTGTCAGCGCGTGTATTGAAAACTTATATCGCTCTTCATCCACACGCCTTTTCGACCTTCGAGCTGTAAAGTGGACGTTAGACACAAGCTTTAACATTACAAGTACTGAGAAATTAGGTGTTGGTGTTACACCAGAAGACGATGAAAACTTTGCTTTCGTAAGTAATGCATTAGCTATTAATAGTAACGGTATTGCTGCAGGCACATCAGACATCCGTGACAGTAGCCGCTCTAGTACAATTAGATCACTTCCGGTGTACTATAAAGACGGTAAAGTTGAAGAAATAGTGGATCAAGATGATGATTGGTTTGATGGCAAGTCAACGGCTATTAACAATAATAATATAGTCACGGGTTATGCACTTAGACCAATTGAAGGGGCTAATCGCTATAAGTTTTTCTATCACGATATAGCAACAGGTTCTACTGTTTTCCCAACCGACTTCTTTGGCAGCTCAAGTTCATTCGCAAATGACATAAATGATAATGGTATTATTGTTGGTGAAGGTGAAACAGACGTATTTAATGTTGGTTCTCGCCGTCGTGAAGCGTTTATGTACCAAGTTGGTGACGATAAGATAACAAATATTAATGATTTACTGCCATGTTATGAAAGTGATGGTGAAACGCGTTACAAATACCTAATGTCTGAAGCCAAAGCCATTAATAACGATAATGAAATATTTGGTGTTGCAACTAAAACAGTTGAAAAAACAGATAGCCTAGGTGGAGTCGTTACAGACACTAATGGTGATATTGAGTATGAAAGCGTTGTGGTTGCAGTTAAGCTAACCCCAATTGAAGGTGAGATTGACAAATGTTCGGACGAAGAGACTGAAACGTATGAGCGTCAATCTGCCAGCTTCCCATGGTACAGCTTATTATTATTACCACTTGTTGGTTTACGCCGCTTATTAAAGTAGTAAACACGTTAAATAAATTAAAGGCACGCATGAAAGCGTGCCTTTTTTATTTATATTGAGTACTGTATCTGTTTAACGACTTAGCTCACCACGCAGGTTGTCTTGCATAAGATGGCGAATAGTTTCCACTTCAAGGCTCTGACTTAATAAATAATGTAACTTGGTTAGACAGGCTTCAAGTGTCATATCATAACCACTAATGACACCACTGTTTAATAGCGCATTGCCCGTTGCATACCCACCCATGTTTACATGACCTTTTAAGCACTGTGTGAGATTAACAATGATAATACCGCGTTTGCTCGCGGTTGATAAAATTTCTAAAAATACGGGATCTTGAGGTGCATTGCCCACCCCAAAGCTTAACAAAACTAATGCTTTAATGTTGTCGTTAACCAGACTCTTTACCACTGCGTGGCTAATTCCTGGGTATAAATAAAGGACACCGATAGGTTGTGGTGTAATATTAGTCACTTGTAGCGCGTGTTCCACATATGGACTTAGTTGGCCTTTCAATAATTGAATATTGATCCCTGACAGAGCCAATGGATCAAGGTTTGGTGAAGCAAATGCATCGAAACCATCTGCATGCGCTTTTGTCGCTCGATTACCTCTGAATAATTGATTATTAAAAAATAAACTAACTTCTGCAATTGGGTAGTTTGCAGCTAGGTACATAGCATTCAATAAGTTTACTTGGCCGTCAGAACGTAATTGCGATAAAGGAATTTGTGATCCCGTTACTATTACTGGCTTGGTAAGGTTTTCAAACATAAAAGAGAGTGCAGACGCTGTATAAGCCATTGTATCTGTGCCATGAAGGACAACAAAGCCATCGTAATCGTGGTATTTAGTTTTAATATCATCTGCGATTAGCTGCCAATGGGTAGGTGACATATCTGACGAATCGATTAGTGGAGAATATTCGTGAATATCAAATAGCGGCATTTCATCACGGTTAAATTCTGCGTTGTTGACCACTGTTTGAGTTAAAAAACCTTCCGCAGGGATATAGCCGCGACTTGATTTTTTCATACCGATGGTACCACCAGTATATGCGATGTATATGCGTTTGCGTTTCATAAAAAAGCCCAGTAAAAAAACTGGGCTTAGTATAACCTGTGAGGTTAAAGAATACAGGTGTTGTTGGTTAAATTACTTGATGACATCACACACAATACAACGAGAATATATATTCTGTGGGTCATTGTAATCTTTAAGGTTATTTACCTCAGTGTTAAATTGATTGATAAGTGAGTTAACGCCTACCTTATCTGCAATAAGACTGCCGGTAGTGCTATTACCGATAAACGATTTAACCATCGCGCTGCCAAAGATATCTTGCAGCATTTGCTCTTGAGGAGAAAGGCTTTGTTTAACTGTTTTAACCTCGTAAAAGTCTAATTTAGCTAAAGCAGCAGCTGCTTCAATTGCATCTTGTTTGTTGCCTAGCTTATCTACTAAACCCAGTTCAAGTGCTTGTGAAGCTATCCAAACACGCCCTTGTGCGATTTTGTCTACTTGCTCTGGTGTCATATCACGGGCATCAGCAACAACATCTAAAAAGCGTCTGTATGCATCTTCAACACTCAGTTGGATCACCTGCGCCATCTTTTCATTAAGTGGACGCGTGATTGATAAGCCAGCCATTTCAGTGGTAGCAATGCCGTCAGAGTATATACCTAGCTTAGCCATGGTGTTTTCAAAAGTCATAAAACTACCAAATACACCAATAGAGCCTGTAATTGTACTAGGAGCAGCCCATATTTCATTAGCGGCAGAGGCAATCCAATAACCACCAGATGCTGCAACCGAACTCATTGATGCAATAACAGGTTTACCAGCGGCTTTAATTGCAAGTACTTCGGCACGAATTACTTCTGATGCGAACATACTGCCGCCACCTGAGTCGATGCGTAATACAACCGCTTTTACTTTGTCATCTAAACGAGCTTTACGTAATAATGCTGCGGTTGAATCACCACCGATCTCTCCAGCACGTCGTTCGCCATCAACAATAGTACCTCTTGCCACAACCACAGCCACTTTTTCAGTGATTGGGTTATCAAATTGAACAGGGGGCTTAACAAGAGTCAGATAATCGTAAAAAGAAACTTGATTAAATGTTTTCCCTGTTTCTTCAGCGCCAACTAAATCAATTAACTGCTGTCTTATTTGTTGATTAGATTTGAGTGAATCTACCCATTGATTTTCTAAAGAGTACTTACCAGAGTCACCATTGACGGCTTGCATTTTAACTAATAATTCATCCATCGTTTCATCAAAATTTGACTCATCAAATGGGCGAACAGCAGCCACATCTTGTTTATATTCTTGCCATAAAGCACCTAACCATACTCTGTTTGCTTCTTTCGCTGCATCAGACATGTCATTACGAATAAAAGGCTCAACGGCTGACTTGAAAGTGCCCACTCTAAAAATATGCTGTGTAACGGCGAGTTTTTCTAAGGCATCTTTAAAGTACAATGGGAACATGCCATAGCCTTCGATTGCTACACCACCATATGGGTGCATTGTGACTTCATCAGCATGTGCAGCAATGTAGTATTGAGCTTGGGTATAGTAATAACCCGTTGAGATTACTTTTTTGCCGGTAGCTTTAAAACGCTCAATAGCCTGTGTTATTTGTTTAAGCTTATTAAGATGCGCGTTAGGCATTTTTTGAAGATCGAGTAAGATAATGCTGATACGCTCGTCATTAGAGGCTTCATCAATGACGGTGATGATATCATCAAGCAAAATTTCAGCTGGAACCTCATTACCCATAGTTGCGTCATTTATCGCAGCCTCAACAGGGTCTACGTAGGTTTTTTCCTCAACTATTGGACCGTTAAGGTTAAGCCTAAGCACAGATTTGTCAGCCACCGTTATTTCATCTTCGTCACTGGTAATTGAAAGAAAAAATACAATTACAAGTAACACGAATAAAAAGTTTAGAACTAAGCGGCGAGAGAAATTTAACCCTGCCCAAAGACCTTTAAATATCTTTGCTATCAAAATAAATCCTTAATTTGGTACACCTTATTACTCAGCTTATAGTAGCCCAGAACGAAAATAAACTTAACTGTTAAATCGTAACTAAGTGTTTATATTTAAATAAATCCTTAGCTTAACTGGCTTATTTTATGTTTTTGTTATTCACTTATTGCTTAATGCTTGCCAATCCAGCAGAATTAGCTAATGTTAGAGGTTAGACCAGTTGAATGGGGCACAGAATGTTAGAACAACAATTACAACTAAAACACACACATTTACGTAACCGCTTAGTAATGGGATCAATGCATACCGGGCTTGAAGAGGGCTGGCATAATAGAAAGCGCTTAAAAGCATTTTATCAAGCGCGTGCCAAGGGCGGCACGGGTATGATTATTACAGGAGGTTACAGCCCAAATATACGTGGTAAGTTAACACCTATTTCATCATCGTTTAATAATTTTTATGATGTGATAAAACACCGAGCTTACACTGATGTTGTGCATGAAAATGGCGGTAAAATTTGCTTACAATTGTTGCATGCTGGCCGCTATGCTTATCATCCATTTAATCAAGCCCCGAGCGCTATTCAAGCACCTATCAATCCTTACAAACCTAAATCAATGTCAATTGGCTCGATTAAAAAGACCATTAAAGATTTTGCCCATTCAGCAAAACTTGCTCAAAAAGCCGGTTATGATGGCGTTGAAATAATGGGTTCTGAGGGTTATCTTATTAATGAATTTATGGCTGAGCACACGAATAAACGTGATGATCAGTACGGTGGTAGCACAGAAAATCGAATGCGTTTAGCGATTGAAATTGTTGAAGCTGTGCGTGCGAATGTCAGTGACAGCTTTATCATTATTTTTAGATTGTCTGTGATGGATTTAATTCCAAATGGTTCTACGCCCGATGAAGTGACGATTCAAGCCAAAGCACTTGAAAAAGCGGGAGTGGATATTTTCAATACAGGCATAGGTTGGCACGAAGCAAGAGTGCCTACGATTGCAAGTATGGTTCCACCTGGTGCATTTAAAGAAGCATCAAAACGATTAAAAGACGTAGTATCAGTTCCTGTAATCGCTGTAAACCGAATCAATACACCGCAAATTGCCAACGATATTTTAAATGCTGGTGAAGCGGACCTTATATCAATGGCTCGACCTTTATTGGCTGACCCTGAGTTATTTAATAAATATCAAGCAGAGCAAAGTAAACATATCAATGTGTGTATTGGCTGTAACCAAGGATGTTTAGATCAGGTGTTCAAAGGTAAGCGTGCTACATGTTTGGTGAATCCTCAGGCCGGTTTTGAATTAGATTATCCCTTAGCGCAAGCACAAAAGGCTAAAAATGTATTGGTTGTTGGAGCAGGCCCTGCTGGGCTTTCTGCCAGTTGTTATTTAGCACAGAAAGGCCATAAAGTTACTCTAATTGACAAAAAGCAAGATATGGGTGGGCAATTTAACTTGGCAATGCGGATACCCGGCAAAGAAGATTTTAACTACACACTAACGTACTTTATCAACGAACTAGCCCGATTAAATGTAACAATAGAGCTTGGTAAAAGTTATGTTGAATCTATGCTTGATAGTTATGATGATATTGTATTTGCTACAGGCGTTAGACCAAGAGAGGCGTCCTTCAAGTGTGAAGATGGAAAACGTGTATTTGCTTATGATGAAGTAATAAGAGGCGAAGTTGAGCTTGGCAATTCAATTGCAATTTTAGGTGCAGGTGGCATTGGTTTTGATATGGTTGCTTTTTTAAGTGAAAGCCCAAAACAATCAATAAAGGATTTTAAATCCCAGTGGGGAATTGAGTGTGATGCCACACCACACAAAGATAGTCGTCAGTTGTATATGCTTAAGCGAAGTGCTGGACGTTTTGGCAGTGATTTAGGCAAAACAACAGGTTGGATCCATCGTCAAGTAGCAAAACAACATGGCGTAAAACAAGTTGCAGGTTGTGAATATATAAAGTTTGATAATCAAGGCCTAACAATCAATGTGGCAGGAGAGGAGCAAGTTTTACCTGTTGATACGGTAATTGCATGTATCGGGCAAGTGTCAAATAATGAAGTAATTAGTACATTAGAACAAAACCCTAAAGTACATGTAATAGGCGGCGCAAAATTAGCTGCAGCAATTGATGCTAAACGTGCTATTTTTGAAGCTTTGCAAGTTGCTCGTAAAATTTAACTGAAATAAGTTCCTAGCAAAAGCGGTCTTGTAATTTAGAACAGCAAAATTACAGGACTGCTATGATTTCATCTCTTTTTAATACTTACTCTCTGATTATAAAACGCCTATCAATTGCTGATGGTATTCCCGCGCTTATCTTTAGGTTAATACTTGCCCCAGTTATGATCATTGCAGGGTATAACAAGCTTAATATTAGCCAAGAGGTGTCAAATTTCCCTGAGTTTTTTTTAGCATCAAGCGATGTTGTCAATTGGTTTGGCAATCCACAGTGGGGTCTAGGCTTACCGTTTCCTGATTTACTCGCCTTTTTAGCGGGTTGGACGGAGTTTATAGGCGGTTGGTTATTACTTATTGGGTTATTAACAAGGCTAGTGACAATCCCATTAATGTTTACCATGGTTGTGGCTGCTACTACGGTGCATTGGGAGAATGGCTGGTTCGCGATTACACCAACAGACCCCAGTACTAGTGCTGCAAAAGTGCTAGATTGGTTAGCTATACCGGGTGCAAATGCAAGCTTAGAGAACTCAGTCGAGACCAAAGTGCGTATTGATACAATACGTGAACTGGTAGAAAACCATGGATACCCCGATTACTTATACGAAAAAGGCAAACCAGTTATTTTAAACAATGGTATCGAGTTTTCAGCGATATATTTTGCAATGTTACTCAGTTTATTTTTCAGCGGTGGCGGGCGTGTAGTGAGTACAGATTATTGGTTAAAAAAGCGGATAAATTTAAAATAATGCAGGATTAAACTATTTCACATGCTCTTACAGCAGAATTGCAATTGTAAGAGCATGTAAGTTCAATAAATATAGGTTGTGTTAAGTGGTTCTATTATTAAAATCAATAATGCAGGAACATCACTTTTAAACCAACCCTTTTGGCATTTTTAGGTGATTTGGATGCATCACTCAACACCGATAAAGCCACCCGTTTGATGTGCCCAAAGTGCAGCATAAATACCATTTTGAGATAATAATTCCTGATGACTACCTTGCTCAACAATGCCGCCTTCATCTAGAACAATTAATCTGTCCATTTGCGCAATTGTAGAAAGCCTATGAGCAATGGCGATAACGGTTTTCCCCGTCATTAAATCATCTAAACTGGCCTGTATTGCCGTTTCAACTTCCGAATCAAGTGCACTCGTTGCTTCATCTAAGATGAGAATTGGGGCATTTTTTAATAACACACGAGCAATAGCAATGCGTTGTCGTTGGCCACCTGAGAGTTTTACACCACGCTCGCCAACTTGAGCGGCAAAGCCTTTATTGCCTTTACTGTCTTCTATATCCTCAATAAACTCGAGCGCTTTGGCTTGCTTTGTTACGTTAAGCATTTCTTCATCGGTTGCATCTGGTCGACCATACAGAATATTTTCTTTAACAGAGCGATGTAACAAAGAGGTGTCTTGCGTAACCATGGCTATATGCTGTCGCAAGCTCTCTTGTGTCACCGTGGAGATATCTTGTCCGTCAATATGAATTGCACCTTTATCAACATCATAGAACCGCAATAAAAGATTAACTAATGTTGATTTACCCGCACCAGAACGACCAACTAAACCTATTTTTTCACCCGGTTTAATTGTTAAATTAAGACCATTGATTACAGGCCCACGGTTGGTCTCGTTAGCTGCTTTACCATAATTAAAATGGACATCCGTGAAACAAATTTGACCTGTATTTATTTTTAGAGATGTGGCATCAGGTTTATCATCAACATCAATAGGCGTTGAGAGTGTTTTCATGCCATCACTGACAGTGCCAATATTTTCAAACAGGCTACTTATCTCCCACATGATCCATTGTGCCATACCATTTAACCGTAAAGATAAGCTGACTGCGATTGCTATCGCACCAGCACTGATTGCGCTCAAAGACCACAAATACAGAGAAAGCGCAGCCACACTGAAAACTAAAAGGTAATTCAGGCTATTGATGCATAAATTTAAACTTGTAACCAATCGCATCTGCTTATATACAGGCTGTAAGAATACATCCATACTTTCTTTCGCATAGTGCTCTTCGCGCTGCGTATATGAGAAAAGCTTAATCGTAGAAATGTTTGTGTAACTGTCGACTATTCTGCCTGTCATCTCTGAGCGAGCATCAGCTTGAGAGCTGGCGATACGTTTTAATTTAGGAACAAAGTACCACTGAATAGCACTATAAAGTGCAAGCCACGTAAGCAGCGGTATCATCAATCGCCAGTCAGCTTCGGCTACTAAAAATACCATCGCACCAAAGTAAACCACTATGTACATTAACACATCTAGTAGTTTCATTACTGACTCTCGAACAGCAAGAGACGTTTGCATTACTTTGGTTGCTATGCGTCCAGCGAATTCATTTTGGTAAAAACTAACACTTTGGCGAAGTAAATAACGATGGGCAAGCCAACGTATCGACATCGGGTAATTCCCCAAAAGTGCTTGGTGTAAAATAGCGGAGTGAAAAAATACGACCAAAGGTAGAACCACTAGTAGCACCAGGGCCATTTTAATGAGTTCAGGCTTTTGTTCTGCAAATAATGTTTGTGGCGTGTAGATAGCTAGCCAATCAACAAGCTGGCCCATATAGCTAAATAATGAAACTTCTAAAATAGCGAGCATTGCAGCACTGATGGACATGAAGAAAAGGGATATCTCCATCCCTTTCGTGTAATGTCGGCAAAATGCAAATAAACTTGCAGGAGGTTGAGTCGGCTTATGATCTGGAAACGGCTTGGTCATTCGCTCAAATAATCGATACATTTTAATATCTTAAATAGCAAAAATTACCGCTACTATAGCACTGTGGGTAATTAATTAAAGGGACTCTACCATGGGATTCTTCCGACAAGTACATCTTTAAACATAACCCAGTCACCCAATAAACTATAAAAGGGGTGTTTAAATGTAGCAGGTCGGTTTTTTTAAAGAAAAGGTGGCCAATCCACGCAAAACCATAACCAATAACAGGGATGAACCAGAGTAAATAAAACTGCTCAGTTAAAATTGAATAACCAAGTAAACACACAACAAGTACACTGCCAATAAAATGAAGTCGCTTACATGTTTTATTTCTATGTTCAGATAAGTAATAAGGATAAAACTCTTTAAATGAAGTAAAAGAAGTGGACTTATTGTTGTTATCCATATTTATTCCTTAATTTTTAAAATAACAGTGTAACGTTTTATTTGTAAAGGTTTACATATTTTTACAGTATACAGGTGCACTTGTCGCATTAGACTAGACAACACCCCGGTTACTAAATAACGTGCATGATTAAGTTAATAATCAAAAAAGAAGATACCATGTTAAAAAACGTCTTAGCTTGCGCAGTCATTGTAGCGCTTGGAGGGTGTACTGATGCACCTACTACTTCAACTGAAAATAATGCCAAAACTGAAACACCTGCTGAACAGTCATTAAAATACCCTGAAACTAAAAAAGGGAGCGTTGTAGACGTTTATTTTGATGAGAAAGTAGCTGATCCATATCGTTGGTTAGAAGATGATATGAGTGAAGAAACCGCTCAATGGGTTAAAACTCAAAACGAGCTGACTTTTTCATATCTTGAAAATATCCCTTACCGTGACAAATTGAAAGCAAGCCTTGAAAAATTAATGAATTATGAAAAGGTCACTGCACCTTTCGTCGAAGGTAAATACACGTACTTTTACAAAAACGATGGTTTGCAAAATCAATATGTGTTGTATCGTAAGTTAGGCGACGCTGAAGCTGAGGTTTTCTTAGACCCAAATACGTTTAGTGAAGATGGTACCACTTCAATGTCAGGCCTTACATTTTCTGAAGATGGTTCGTTAGCTGCGTATCAAATTTCAGAAGGTGGAAGTGATTGGCGTAAAATCATTATTATTGATACAGAAACCAAACAACCAATCGAAGAAGATCTCGTGGATGTTAAATTCAGTGGCATTTCATGGCTTGCAAATGAAGGGTTTTACTACTCTAGTTATGACAAACCTAAAGGCAGCGAGTTATCCGCTAAAACAGATCAGCACAAGGTTTACTTCCATAAACTGGGCACAGCGCAGAGTGAGGATGAGTTAGTCTTTGGTGGCTCTGACGCTGAGAAACACCGCTACATTGGTGCATCTGTAACCTCTGACAATCGTTATTTAATTATTTCAGCTAGCGTGTCTACTTCAGGCAATAAACTGTTTATAAAAGACCTCACTAAACCTGATAGTGAGCTCAAAACGATTGTAGGACACACTGAGTCAGATACCTACTTGCTTGATAATGAAGGAAGTAAATTATTCCTTGTTACCAATTTAAACGCACCAAACAAAAAAGTGGTCACTGTTGATGCAGCAAATCCAACACCTGACCAATGGCAAGATTTAATTGCACAAACTGATAATGTGTTAAGCATGTCAAAAGGTGGCAACTATTTCTTTGCTAAATATATGGTTGATGCAATTTCTAAAGTTCAGCAATTTGATAAGTCCGGTAAGTTAGTGCGTGAGATTAGTTTGCCAGGCGTAGGCACTGCACGTGGTTTTAGTGGTAAAAAAGAAAGTGAAACGCTGTATTATTCGTTTGCAAATTATATCACTCCTGGCACCACCTTTGCTTTTGATGTAAACACAGGTGAGTCTGACGTGTATCGCAAATCAGGTGCTAAATTTGAATCTGATGCTTATACATCTGAGCAAGTATTTTATACATCAAAAGACGGTACCAAAGTACCGATGATTATCTCGTATAAAAAAGACACTAAACTCAACGGTAAAAATCCGACAATTTTATATGGCTACGGTGGTTTTAACGCCAGCATGACACCTGGGTTTAGCTCTGCGATTGCTGCATGGCTTGAACAAGGTGGCGTCTATGCAGTGGCAAATATACGTGGCGGTGGTGAATACGGTAAAGCGTGGCATGATGCTGGTACACAGCTGAAAAAACAAAACGTGTTTGATGACTTCATCGCTGCAGCTGAATACTTAAATGAGAAAAAGTATACATCTAGTGACTACTTAGCACTGCGTGGTGGCTCAAACGGTGGTTTATTGGTTGGCGCTGTGATGACACAACGCCCAGAGCTATTCAAAGTCGCGCTTCCTGCGGTAGGTGTCCTTGATATGCTACGTTATCATACGTTTACTGCTGGTGCAGGCTGGGCGTATGATTATGGTACCAGTGAACAAAGCCAAGAGATGTTCAACTATCTTAAGGGTTATTCACCAGTACACAATGTAAAAGAAGGTGTATCTTACCCTGCAACATTAATAACAACTGGTGATCATGATGACCGAGTTGTTCCTGCGCATTCATATAAGTTTGCTGCAGAGTTACAAACCAAAGGAGCGGGTAGTAATCCTTACCTTATTCGTATTGAAACAAATGCGGGTCATGGCGCTGGAACACCAACAAGCAAGATCATTGATCAGTATGCTGATATTTATGGCTTTACCTTATATAACATGGGTATAAAGTCACTGTAAGTTATCAAACGCCGGAGTAATACCTTCGGCGTTTATTAAACTATTTTAAGCCCGTTTGAGATTCGATAACGCCGAATAAACGCCGCTCATACCTTATTCCCCTAGTTACTGCTTGAAAAAAGACGTTGATGTGTTTTAAATGCATATTCATCCGTCATGCCACTTAGGTAATCACAAATAACACGGTGTGTATTCATTCCATGATCAAGAGCATGCTGATAGGCATTTGCTGTTGTCTCTGGTAATAACCGAAGAGGATCACATGAGAAAGCTTCAAATAACTCAATAATCAATTTTTGCCCTTTGAACTCTATCTGTTGCATGTGAGAAGCACGTATTAAACGCTGGTAAATAAATGATTTTAGTGTGTTTAACAGGCTTTGATATTCACTTGATAACTCAACAGTAAAATTTAGAATAGGGCAGTCGAATGTAACCTCTGTTGGGGTAATACATGATTGTGTAATAAATAAATTAACTAACTCACCAATTACATCTTTTCGTTGTGCTTCAGAGTTTAAAAATAATCGCTCGGTTAATTGACTGGTTTCTAGCCATGGGCAGTTTACTTTTTTAAAAGCAGGCAATGCATAACTTTCCCATTCTTTTAATGTAATTTGTTCTGTTGCAATCGCATCTTCTAAATCATGTACGGCATAAGCAATATCATCAGCTAATTCCATAATAGCAGCATCAAGTGATTTAAAGCGTGTTTTTGATCTAAACGAGTCAAGCTTACTAAATTGGCTTAAGTTGCTTTTATCTTTTGCTGACAATGGGGCAACTATCCAATCAAATGTTTCTTTGTCATCTTGATAGAGCCCTTTAGCTGGGCGCCAATCATCCGCCTTTATAAACGCTCTTTTAGGATTATGCTCTGGTATGGTGTGCCATAAATCGTCGATAAACGCAGGGTATTTAATAAAGCCCAATAATGTTCGCCGTGTTAAATTCATGCCATGACCGTCACTATATGGCTCTAAGCGCGATACAATCCGAAGCGTTTGTGCGTTACCTTCAAACCCACCATGCTCTCTCATCATATAATTAAGTGCTATTTCACCGCCATGACCATAAGGCGGATGGCCAATATCATGTGCCAAACATAATGTTTCGAGTAAGCTTTGATCAGGAAAGTATTTAAAATCAGAGTGCTGTTTTTCTAAATGGCGTAACAAACCACTGCCAATTTGCGATACTTCTAAGGAGTGAGTTAAACGTGTACGATGAAAGTCATTTAGCCCTATCCCCATTATTTGGGTTTTAGCTTGTAGGCGTCTAAATGCTGCGGCATGTATTATACGGGAGCGGTCAACTTGCCAAGATGAACGGTTGTCATTTGGTCTCGATTTATTCTGATTAATGATCCTGCTTTGCCACTCTAATTCCATTAATACATTCCACTTAACGCGTTGGTTTTATGTATCGATTGTAGCGGATTTATTCAAATTAAAAATCCCCCTGTAGGTTATATTTTTCATATAGAAAGAAAAACAAATTTTACAAATTAGCCTTTATTTAGTGCCTTAGGTATAATAGATAGAATGCATGCATGGGGATAAACCATGCATCGGAGTCAGATCTCTTGGAGAATACATGCTAAAGCACATAATTAGTTTTTTACTAAGTTTGTTTTTTATTTGGGCGTTACTTTACCCATTTATTCAGACAACGGGGCCAGTTTCTGAGCCCGAGGTAGAAGCACAAACCAAACCTTCAGTGAAGAAAAAAGAAAAACCTCTGCACAGCGTCGACTTACCAATATTTAGTGCTCTTACTGATGTAAAAGAAAAGAAGCAAGCCTTCTTTGATTTCATTCGTCCACATGTAGAAGCGGAAAATAAGAAAATATTACAGCAACGCGCAACGCTGGAAATTGCTTTGATGATGCTACAGTATGATGAACCGATTAATAAAAAGCAGACTAAGCAAGTCAAAGCAATTCTTAATCAATATAAGTTACCCGACCTAATTAATACAATTTCATTAACACAGGCACTAAGACGGGTTGATATCATTCCAAAAGAAATGGCACTAATGCAAGCTGCGAATGAATCTGCGTGGGGAACATCGCGTTTTGCACGTATAGGTTTAAACTTTTTTGGCCAGTGGTGCTATAAAAAAGGTTGTGGCATGGTACCGAGTAGGCGCAACACAGGCGCTGCTCATGAAGTTGCTGCTTTTCAGTCTGTGCGTCAAGGTGTTGCTTCATATTTTAAAAACCTCAATACACATGCAGCCTACAAAGGTCTTCGTACTATACGTGCTGATTTACGTCGCCAGCAAAAACCGCTCGACGCTAATAAACTAACCTATGGTTTGATGTCTTATTCAGAGCGAGGCGAAGAGTATATAAAAGAATTAAACCAAATGATTAAACATAATAAGGCATATTTTAATGAATAATTTTAAGGCAATATTTTTCGCCTTCACTGTTATTTTCACGCTGCTTAGCACTGGCGCTCACTCTAAGGAGTTTGTTGTTTCATACGACGGATTTTATGATCGATTAAAAGTGGTTAACAAAGGGGATTTCGAATTTGCCCAAGTGAATTTTTATATCACTGATATTGCAACTGGCGATGCGTGTTTGATCAAAACAGGGCGAATTATTACGGAGCGACAGGAATTTGCACTTAATTATACAGATCAAGCACAGTTGTTGTTACCTTACGATCAACAATTAGATAAAGATAAAGCTGTTATTGTTATTGAACCAATTAATGAACAACATGATTGTCAATTGAAACTACAAATAGAGGCACGAGAGTTTGCTAATGGCGACTTGAATAAGCACCAAATGTTTCAATTAAATGCAGAGTTTGATGATTTACTATCAGATTTGTCAGGTTTTTTTATTAGTAAATTAATGAGCTTTTTATTACCAGAGCAAAAGGGTCTTGTTCTCACTTTTGCGCAAACAGTAAACATAGATGACAAAGCATTTAATTGTAAAGACGCTGTTTGCCATGTTGCTATACCAGGTGACTGGGAGGATGATAATACTGCGTTTACTACGACATCTCCTTTGCTGAAAGTGACTCCCTGGATCACTAAGTAAAAATGAGCTGAAAAGTAATGCATTGATTATCAATGCATTACTTTTAAAAATAGTCAATTTACTAGCATTGCCTAATTTACTCCCACATTAAACATATCGAATTACTAATATTAATGAATAAATCACATATTATTGAGCATTTGCGTTTTGCCCTTCAAGCGCAGCTTACAACTGCTCAAGTTGCAGCCAAAACGGCCCATGATGCAGCTACTCATGAAGAGAACATTGCCGAGAACAAGTACGATACGCTAGGACTTGAAGCAGCTTATTTGGCACAAGGACAAGCTCAGCGAGTGAATGATTGTCATTTAAGCCTTGTTGAGTTTGAAAAGGTATTCAAAGAACCTATCAAAGATAAAGTGTCTCTAGGCTCGCTTGTGGCTGTGTGTGATGAAAATGAGCATCGAAAATGGTATTTCTTAGGCCCGATGTCTGGTGGTTTATCGGTTACTGTTAAAGGGGAGTTAGTCTATGTTCTGACACCGCAATCTCCTTTAGGTAATGTTCTGATAAATAAACAAAAATACGATGAGGTTAGTTTCACTATGGCAGATGAATCTCAGCTATTAGTGATTGATGAAATATTGTAGTCGTCGATTAATTTTACTTATCCTAACGTGAAAAATATCTTGCTGGTCAGTTGATTTAAAACCATTTATAAATAGCCAATAGCAACAGCTAAAGCACCCATCTTGTTAAGTGATAGTGTTATCTAACCTAAACTTAACATGATGGGTGTTTCTATATATAACTTATTATTTTGACTTACTTTTAGGAAAAGTCGTGTTTAAAACCTTAATTGTGGTTGATAACAATGAGCAATTTTTAGCTCACTCATTTGAAAATGTCATCTCCTTTAATACATATTTACGTGAATACCCAAAACATAACGAACCCAAAACACGTATCATCAACTTGTGTGATTCGAGCCAATATTTAAGCAAAGGCTATTATTGTTCTTTGCTAGCAGAAGCTCGCAAACATCAAGTACTGCCAAGTGTAAAAACGATAAATGCATTGCGCAATGGACATTCTGTGCCTATTGAACATAGAAATGTAAAAGACGTAATATATTTCGGTCAAACGGATGATGAGTATCAAGCAAAATCTGTAAAAGCACTATTTAATTTGTTTCCTGTGCCTATTCTATTCGTTAATGAATTGGGTAAGCTCAATCAGAGATCACTCTCATCATTAACGACAGAACAACAAACTGTATTTGTTAACAAGCTAACTCAATTTACCCAAACTCAATGGCGAATGAGTGGTTCTAAACGTCGTTACAGGTGGGATATGGCCATTTTGGTTGATCATAATGAAAAGGTACCGCCAAGTGATAAAGATGCGATTGCCCGCTTTATAAAAGCAGCCGCAAAACATGGTATTTATGCACAGGCATTAAGCCTTGAAGAAATTAGCAACATCGCTCAATTTGACGCGTTATTTATCCGTCAAACAACTGCTATAGATCACCCTACCTATCGGCTAGCCTCCAAAGCACAAAACTTAGGTTTAGTTGTAATGGATGATGCTGATTCAATTTTACGCTGTTGTAACAAAGTATATTTACATGATGCCTTTAACTATCAAAAAGTACCGAGCTTGAAAACTCTTGTAGTGGCAGAACAGACTAAAGAGACGATTGAACAACTTGAGCAAAACTTTACTTATCCGTTGGTCTTAAAAATGCCTGAAGGATCATTTTCAAAGGGTGTTTATAAAGTAAGTAATAGGCTAGAGCTTGAGTCCAAATTGTCTGAGTTATTTGCATTTAGTGCATTAGTTTTGGCACAGGAATACATGTATACCGAATATGATTGGCGAGTAGGCGTGTTAAATGGACGTGCAATTTATGCATGCCGTTACTTAATGGCTCGTAATCATTGGCAAATTTATAATCATGATGCTAAGCGCTTTTTCTCTGGTGGTTTTGAAACATTACCAACATTTGAATTACCTAAAGTGGTTTTAGATGCTGCATTGAAAGCTTGTAAAACCGTGGGTAAAGGCCTCTACGGTGTTGATGTTAAAGAACATCAAGGACGTGCTTATGTTCTTGAGGTAAACGATAACCCAAGCATTGATCACAAAGTAGAAGATGCTTACCTCGGTGATGAGCTTTATATGATCATTATGGATGAATTTAGACAACGCTTAGAGTCACGAGGTCGCGGTTAATGGCCGATATTTCAATGTCAGCGCGAGTAGCAATTGAGAGTGATTTGGCTGAATTAGTTAATATAGAGCAAGAGTGTTTTTATTTAGATAGACTGAGTGCGCGAAGCTTAAAACGTTGGATAATAGCAAAGCATGGCATAATGCTGGTGGTTGAGCACAACAAAGAAATAATAGGTTATGGCTTGGTTTGGTGCCATAAAGGCACGCGCTTGGCTCGCTTGTACTCACTGGCGGTTAAACCTAGTGCCCGAGGTAAAGGCGTTGCTAAGCATCTTCTAACTGAACTTGAGAAAAGTGCAGCTATGCGTGGACGGATATATATGCGCCTAGAAGTTGCTGTTAATAATAAAGCAGCAATTGCTCTATATGAATGTGAGGGTTACCGAGTATTTGGCCAATACAGCGATTACTATGATGATCATAGTGATGCATTGCGAATGCAAAAAAATATTAGAGATACTCGGCCGCAAGTGTTGTTGGCGCCAACACCTTGGTATCAGCAAACCACTGAATTTACGTGTGGTCCGGCGGCATTATTAATGGCTATGGCACGCGTTAATCAGACACAACAGCAATCTCAGCAGTTAGAACTAGATTTATGGCGAGAGGCGACCACCATTTTTATGGCCTCTGGGCATGGTGGATGCCACCCATTGGGGTTGGCATTAGCTGCAAATAAACGCGGATATACTGTATCTGTAATGTTAAACACCCAAAACGCTTTGTTCGTTGATGGAGTACGAAGTGAAAGTAAAAAAGCTATTTTGCACACTGTCCACAATCAATTTTCACAGCAAATAGCACAGCAAAATATTGAAGTTAGCTATCAAGATGTTGAGCTTACTGATATTGAGTGTTGGCTTAGTCAGGGCAGGGCGGTGTTACTTTTGATCAGTACTTATCGTTTTGATGGTAAAAAGTCACCACACTGGGTCTGTGTAACCCATCTCGATGAACACTGTTTATATGTTCATGACCCGTATTGCGAAACACAGAAACAATTTGCCATTGATTGTCAGCATGTTCCAGTTTCAAGAGCCGACTTCAGTAAAATGGCAGCATTTGGTGTAAGTAGATTAAAAACAGCATTGGCAATTAGCTATAATGACAATTTATGAACTTGTAGATATAACTCCTTATTCATGGACTGCAATCGGCACAGCTGCTTTTTGTGGTGCTCTTATTGGTGCTGAACGTCAGCTTCGGGGTAAGCCTGTTGGTATACGTACTTCCGTACTGATTATTTTAGGCACCTATTTGTTTCTTGCATCTGCATTTATGTTACAGGGTGATGTAATTGATCATTCACGCGTTGTTGGGCAAATAATTACAGGAATTGGCTTTTTAGGTGCGGGTGTTATGTTAGCGAAAGATGGCGCTGTTGTTGGCGTAACCTCGGCTGCAACCATTTGGGTACTTGCTGCTATCGGCGTAATGATAGCAACAAAGCATACTGGTTCTGCTATTAAATTATCTGTGCTCGTTGTTGGTATTTTGTATGGTGTTGATGTGCTTGAGGCTCAGTTTAAAAGCTTGAGTAAAGGCGTGCACCGTCATGTTAAAATTTATACCAAGCGATATTACAGACACGCTGAACCACCGAAGCCGCCGAAAAGATAACGTATATCTATTTATAATCTCCCATGGCTGAAATAATTTCTTGAGCTACTAGTTCAGGGTCATCAATCATGGGAACATGACCTAAATTTGGCAAAGTGACAAATTTCGCAGTTGGGAACATTTTTTGCGCTGACTTAGCCGTTGTATCAATTGGGAATAATTTATCTTGAGCGGGCCAAAGCAATGTCATAGGGCAACCTAGTTTTGCTGCAGATAAAGCTTTTTGGGAAGTGAGAAAGTCGTGTTTAACGCTACATGCACACATATCTTTTACCGCTTGCTTGAACTGTTTTGGTGTAAGTTTTTCACCTTTTACGGCTACTTTCTTTAACGAAAAATGGCGTAATATTGCACTTTTAGACAAAATGGATACAAAAGGCAGGCAAAGAGCCGATAACCGAGATAAGTATTTAATTTGTTTAAGTGCATGTCTTTGCTTACTGCCGTTTACTTGCCATACCCCAGCAGGTGATATGGCACAAACACCGCACGCTCGACCACGTTTAGCAAGTTCAATGGCTACCCAGCCACCCATAGAGTTACCAACAATATAGGGGGATGTTAAATTGTGCTGATCAAGTAATTGTTCTATGTCATCCACAAGATCGTCAATCTCAATTTTACCAGTGGGTTTGTTTCCCCCATTGTGGCCTAATGCAGTGAACGCGTATACTTTATAATCAGTACTTAAATAAGGAATAACATCTTGCCAAGCGAAACAAGACGAAGTGACCCCATGAAGTAAAACAATTGGTTTACCTGTTCCTTGAATTATCATATGTATCCTTAATTTATTTAGCCAAATAACTTACGTCTTACTATGGCACGATAGTCAGTAGGGGTCTGCGATAAATATTTCCTAAAAACTCGAGTTAAATGCCCTTGATCGTTATAACCAACCTCTAAAGCAACTTCTTGGATTGTAAGATTAGATGAAGCCAACAGCTCTTTAGCCGTTTGTACTCGTAATTGCTGCCAATACTCAACCGGATTTTGATTTGTTGCATTTCGAAAACGGCGAGTAAATGTACGGTAACTCAAACCAAATAATTCTGCCACTTGTGCTAATGTATGCTCACCAGCCAAATTATTTTTTAGCCAAAATTGTATTTGCGCAATCAATTCATCAGGGTGTTTATCAACAGCCCCTTCAAGGTAACGTTGATCTTCATAAGGCTTCCTAATTTCATGAGAAAAGTTACGCTCCACGTGTTGTGCAGCCTGTTGTCCGTAATATTGACTAATAATATGAACAATAACATCGGCAAGCGCATTCAAACTTGCAACACTGTATAAGCGCTCAGACTGCGTAATGAAGAAATCGGGCTTTAGCAACACTTCAGGGTAGTCTCGTTTGAATTGCTCAGCATAGTGCCAGTGAGTTGTTGCAGGGTGACCATCAAGTAATCCTGCCTGTGCTAGCAAGCAGTTACCGGTACCAACCCCGATAACTTGACTGCTGTCTTGCCAGCTTTGATCAAGCCAATTTACTAAACCATTATTTTTTTTGACAACAGGGCGTGGGTTTCGCCAAATTCCCGGAACAATAATGAGATCACTGTTAGGCGCAGTGTCATAAGTACAATCAGGTACGATTGATAAACCGGTGCGATTTTTAATTGGCTGGGGGTCTTCTGCCACCAAGTAAATTTCCAATGGTCGAAATTCACCTTTATTTAAATGGCTCTTTGCAAATGCCTCGCCCGCTCTAAGCATTTCAATTGGCAGTGTTAAACTAGTGATTAATAAGTGCTGATAAACCAATAAACTAATTTTTAATGGGGTGGTTGCTATTTTTTTGTCCACTTAATTGCTCCGACCAGTTCGTTTTGGCATTTTAAGCCTGATATTTGGCTATTAAAGCACAATTTAAATGTGGGTATCCAACTAAACTGAAGATATATCCATTAACACGTTTTCTTCAAGGTAAAATATGACAGCATTACCCGTTATTGTCGGTATGGGCGGAATCAATGCCGCAGGCCGCACCTCTTTTCATCAAGGTTATCGCCGTATCGTGTTAGACAGTTTAGATGCAAAAGCACGCCAAGAAACATTTTTAGGCCTTGCCACTTTAATGAACCTTGTTAAATTAGAACAAGGGCAACTAGTCGATCAACATGGGCAAGTAATTGAACAAAACCAGATTGAGTCAACGTTTGGCGAGCAAATAATTGCAGGTACATTGATCAGAAAAATTGAGAAAAATCACTTTGATGTAGATGCCACACCTTGGCAACAAAAAATGACCCTCAGTGTGTCAAATGATGAAAAAATTGTATTTGAAACTCGCGCACGTGATTTACCACAGCCTGTCCCTGCATCTTGGCAGGTAGAGCAGCTTGAAGGTAAAAAAGTAAAAGTAACTATTGCCGCTGATTTAGAAGTTAAACATAACAGTACACGTGACAATCCGATAAAGGCTGCGGGTCAACTACCAACAGGTTTTGATCCTGCGACAATGTACAATAGCCGTTATCAGCCACGAGGTTTACAAGCAACGATCTTTGCCGCTACTGATGCCATTCGTTCAACAGGGCTTGATTGGCAGCATATTATGAATAGTGTGCAACCCGATCAGATTGGTACCTACTCAGCTTCCGTTGCAGGACAAGTTAATGATGAAGGTTTTGGCGGCTTAATTCGATCTCGTCAGCAGGGTGAACGAGTTAGCACAAAACAGTTGGCATTGGGTTTAAATACTATGTCGACAGATTTCATTAATGCCTATGTCACAGGAAATGTCGGAACGACTTTTACCACGTCTGGTGCGTGTGCCACATTTTTATATAACCTACGTGCTGCCGTTAACGATATTCAAGCAGGACGCACGCGTGTTGCTGTTGTGGCTTCATCTGAGTGTGCGCTAACCCCCGAGATAATCGAAGGGTTTGGTAATATGAGTGCATTAGCTAATGAAGAAGGTTTAAAGCGCTTAGACAATACTGACGTTGTTGATCATCGCCGCACAAGCCGCCCGTTTGGTGAAAACTGTGGTTTTACAATTGGAGAGGGGGCTCAAGTTGCCATTTTAATGGATGACGAATTAGCATTATCACTTGGCGCAGATATCATGGGTGCAGTGCCAGATGTTTTTGTTAATGCTGACGGTGTTAAAAAGTCAATTACTGCGCCTGGCCCGGGTAATTACATTACGATGGCCAAATCTGTCGCACTTGCATCAAGTATATTAGGACAAGAGTCAGTACAAAAACGCAGTTTTATTTTGGCACATGGTTCAAGTACACCGCAAAACCGGGTGACAGAATCTTTAATTTACGATCGTTTAGCGCAAACATTCGCTATTGATAATTGGAAGGTGGCAGCCCCTAAAGCATATGTAGGCCACACTATTGCACCTGCAAGTGGTGACCAACTGGCTATGGCTTTAGGTGTATTCAGCCATAATATCATGCCAGGGATCACTACAATTGATAAAGTTGCTGATGATGTGCACGCTGAACGACTCGATATTCGTACAGAACATTATAAATGTGATGACATGGATATTGCATTTATAAACTCCAAAGGCTTTGGCGGAAATAATGCAACAGCCACAGTGATTGCGCCCTCGGTTAGTATGCAGATGCTCTCAAAACGTCATGGTGAGCAAATTATGAGTGATTATGCCAAAGCGAATAAATCTGTTCAAAATGCTCAAGCAGAGTACCAGCAGCAAGCTGATTTAGGGAAGTATGAGCTTATCTATCGTTTTGGTGATGGCATGATCGATGAAAACGAAATTGTTATTACCGACGAAGATATGCAAATTCCTGGCTTTGAAAAAGCGATTGCATTCAGTAAATCTAATCCTTATCGAGATATGTTTTAAGCACATTCTTGAGTGGCAAGGCGCTTTTATAGCGCCTTTTTTAATGCGTGTAGATAATAGAACTTTGTCGTTGGCTGCATTTTTTTGTTGAATCACCGCACTTTACGCGACCGGTACAATTTCCTTGTTATAATTTCACGCTATTACAAAGGCTAATGTTAGAGAATCCTATGATCGCCAGCTTACTATTGCTCAGTGCCACTGTCACCTTAGATAGTCATCTTCCACCGCTTTTGCCATGGCAAGGTAAAAGCATACAATTAATGCAAACTGATGGTCCTTTAACAACAGATTTTGAACTCAGTGAAGGGTTTAATTCTCCTAATTACGAACAAACAATGGCCTTTGTTGATCGTTTAGTTGCTGCTAATCCTACTCAGTTTCAAGTTCAAACTATTGCTAAAAGTAATGCTGGTCGAGAAATCAAAATGCTTGTTGCAAGCGAGGATGGTTCGTTTTCAGCTAAGCAGCTAAATAACAATTCCAAACCCACTATTTTTATTCAAGCGGGTATTCATGCTGGTGAAATCGATGGTAAAGATGCAACATTTATGTTGCTCAGGGACATAGCTACAGGCAAACGTCGTGACATTTTAAATAAGGTAAATATCTTATTTATCCCTATTTTAAATGTAGATGGTCATGAACGCCGAAGTCAATTTAACCGCATTAATCAACGTGGCCCAGTTGAAATGGGGTTTAGAACTAATGCAAATAACTTAAACCTAAACCGTGATTACACTAAACTCGATACACCGGAAGTGCGAGGTGTTATGAGAATTATAAATCAATATTCTCCAGACCTTTATGTTGATGTGCATGTTACCGACGGTGCAGATTACCAATATGATGTGACCTATGGCTATAACCCTGTTTTTGCGAGTGAATCGCCGAGTGTTTCACAAGCACTCGACCATTACTTTAAACCAGTGATTGATGAAACATTAGCTAATCAAGGACACATACCGGGTCCTCTTGTCTTTGTTATGGATAAACGTGAATTTAAAACTGGGTTAGCTGGTTGGGTTGCGACGCCACGTTATTCTAACGGCTGGGGAGATTTACGCTCTTTGCCTACAATCCTAGTTGAAAATCATTCGTTAAAACCTTACAAGCAACGTGTTTTAGGTACGTATGTGTTTTTAGATGGAGCTATAACCGCTTTATCAAAGCATAGCCAGCAACTCTCTGAAGCTGTGAATAAGGAACGCGCATTTCTTCCAACTCAACTTATCGTGAAACGTGCTTATGCAAAAGAGCCAGATACGTTAAAGTTTAAAGGCATAAAGTACAGTAAGAATAAAAGTGCGCTTAGTGGTCAAGCTGAAGTTAAATACATTGGTGAAAAACAATATTACGATGCATTACCAATATTTTGGCAAAAAGACGTTGAAAAAACAGTAAAGGTTCCAGCTGTATTTTATATACCCCCGGCATATCCGCATATTATCGAAAAGCTGAAGTTGCATGGTGTTGAAGTTGATACAGTAGCTCAGAGTGAAGCCGTGACTGATTTATCTGTTGCCAAAGTAAAGCACCACAAATTTGATAATGCGCCATTTGAAGGGCGGTTTAGAGTGACGGCTGAATTTGAATATCTTAACCTAGATAATCAATTAATGACCGGTTGGTCTAAAGTTGAAACAACGCAACCTCTGGGTGAGCTTGCAACTCATTTACTTCATCCTGAAGCGCCAGACTCGTTTTTCGCGTGGGGGGAATTCAATACCATATTCCAGCGAACTGAGTATATGGAAAACTATGCACTAGCCCCGTACGCTAGAAAAATGTTAAAAGACAAACCTGCATTAGCGCTTGAATTTGATAAGAAAATTAGAGAAGACGATGCGTTTGCTAATGATGCTCAGGCGCGTCTTGATTGGTTATATCAACGCACTCCATTTTACGATCAAGCCTATTTAAAGTATCCGATTCTAATGTCGTTTAATACTCAGAAAGTCGAAAGTGCACAATAATGGATATCATTACTTTACCCGTTACAGCATTTTCTCAAAATTGCCGTATTATAATCTGCCAGACAACACGCCACGCTGCGATAGTTGACCCAGGTGGAGATGTAGATAAATTAATCGTAGAAATACAAAGCCATAATATAGAAATAAAAAGTGTATTACTAACGCATGGTCATCTTGATCATGTGGGTGCTGCAAAACAATTAGCACAGCACTTTGAGGTAAATATTATAGGTCCCCATGAAGATGAACGTTTTTGGTTTGATGCATTACCTATGCAGGCTCAAATGTTTGGTTTACAAGTTGTTGAGTCCTTTTATCCGGATGTGTGGCTTAAGCATGGGGAAGTGTGCAAAGTCGGTAATTTGAATTTTGCTGTCCGTCATTGTCCAGGCCATACTCCCGGCCATATTATTTTTTATGAACAAACACACCAAGTAGTATTAGTCGGGGATGTTATTTTTAAAGGCTCTGTAGGGCGCACAGACTTTCCTAAAGGTGATGCTGCACAATTAATTGATTCTATTAAAAGCCAAGTATTAACTTTACCAGATGAAACACTCATTTTATCTGGGCACGGACCAGACACTAAAGTAGCGCAAGAACGCATATCGAATCCATTTATTAGCGGTAAGTTTGGCTAAACACGCATAAAAGATGCATAAAAACACAAGACGCAGCTATAAAAGCGATGTATAATTTAAACAATTTAGTAAAAAAATAAAGAAATAAAATGTCTCTAAATCAAGTTGACCGCCAAATTTTGGCACTATTACAACAAGACGCAAGCCTTTCAACTGCAGATATCGCAGACAAAGTAGGACTTTCGCAATCGCCTTGCTGGCGCAGAATAGCCAAACTAGAACAAGATGGCTACATTAAGGGGAAAGTCGCTTTACTCGATGAAAAAAAACTGGGTTTTGATATGCTCGTTTACGCGCATGTGCGTCTTTCAAACCACGGAAGAACTAACCTTGCTGAGTTTGAGCGCTTAATACTAAGTTATGATGAAGTTACAGAGTGCTACAGTATGGCGGGCACTATGGACTTTATGTTACGTATTATCTCAAAAGGCATTGAAGGTTATGAGCAGTTTGTTCGTGACAACCTATTGAACTTAGAGTTTGTTCAAGAAGTTCATTCAAACGTAACGATGACATGCGTTAAACGTAGCACCTCATTACCTTTGTGAGTTAACTCCCTCCAAAATTTGATTTAGGGTTTCGCTGCAAACCCATTAAATGCACTATACTCAATAGTGCATTTAGAATAACCAATTGTTAACTTTTGCTTAATTTGATAGAATTCAGCGCTTTTTTTGATCCCTACATCCATGAGGAACTCAATGTTTAACTTACTCAGCAAAGCCCCAAGCTCTGCTAAAAACGATATATTATCAGGTTTGACGGTAGCACTTGCCCTCGTACCTGAAGCTGTTGCCTTTGCTTTTGTTGCAAACGTAGAGCCTTTAGTTGGTTTATATGCAGCATTTATTGTTGGCTTGATCACCGCTATATTTGGTGGTCGCCCTGGCATGATCTCAGGCGCAACAGGTGCACTTGCTGTTGTAATGGTAAGTTTAGTACTTGACCACGGTGTTGAATACCTGTTTGCAACAGTATTGTTGATGGGAATACTGCAGATATTGGCAGGGGTTTTCAAGCTTGGTAAATTTATACGAATGGTACCGCACCCCGTTATGCTAGGCTTTGTAAACGGGTTAGCCATAGTAATCTTTCTCGCACAACTTGGTCAGTTTAAGTCACCTGGTGAAGACGGCACAATGCAATGGATGACAGGTGAGCCAATGATGATTATGCTTGGCTTAGTTGCATTGACTATGGCTATAATTCATTTTTTACCAAAGTTAACCACCGCTGTGCCTTCTACCTTGGTTGCTATTGTTACTGTGACGCTAATTGTCATCGGATTAGATTTAGAAGCACGTACAGTACTTGATTTTCTAAAAGATATGACCGGTGATAGTGCGGCTACCATTGCTGGTGGATTACCAGAATTTCATGTTCCTATGGTGCCGTTTACCCTTGAAACTTTCCAGATTATCTTTCCATATGCCTTAATTCTGGCTGCGATAGGTTTGATTGAATCATTGTTAACACTAAGCTTAATTGATGAAATTACTGAAACACGTGGCCATTCAAACAAAGAGTGTATTGGCCAAGGTGCTGCAAATGTAACGTGTGGCTTCTTTGGTGCAATGGGGGGCTGTGCAATGATTGGTCAATCCATGATCAATATTAATTCAGGTGGTCGTTCTCGCCTATCAGGTATTACCGCTGCGCTTATGCTGCTTGGTTTTATTATCTTTGCCGCTGGCTTGATTGAAATGATTCCACTTGCTGCGCTTGTTGGTGTGATGTTTATGGTGGTGTTAGGTACATTTGAATGGGCCTCATTTAAAATGATGAAACGCGTACCAAAGTCTGATGCATTTGTAATTGTATTAGTATCCGGAGTTACTGTAATTACGGATCTTGCAATCGCGGTTTGTGTTGGTGTTATCGTATCTGCTCTGGTATTTGCATGGCAACACGCTAAACAGATTTATACTACAAACTATATTGATGAAGCCGGTGCTAAAGTCTATGAATTGCATGGTCCATTATTCTTTGGCTCAGTTAAAGGTTTTGCAGAATTATTTGATGTAAAAAATGATCCAAAAGACGTCATTATCGAATTTAAATACAGCCGCGTAGCTGATCACAGTGCTATAGAAGCAATCGACACACTTGCAGATAAATATACAAAGGCGGGTAAACAACTGCATTTACGTCACTTAAGTAAAGATTGTACGCAGCTATTACATAAAGCGCGTGATTTAGTTGAAGTGAATGTAATCGAAGATCCAACGTATAAAGTTGCATCTGATAAACTTGCTTAAACGGTCAGTTTTAAAAAAAAGCGAAGGCAATGCCTTCGCTTTTTTGTTACTGATATGTGATTCAAAGGTCAGATAAAGTAGGCTAATAGGGTTTTATAATTAAAGGGAATTGTAATTTGAAACGTTTATTTATTTTGTTAGCAGTTTATTCTTCATTTTTAGTTGCTGAGCCGAAGGTTGCACAGTCACATGAGTTTTATAATGTGTCTGTAAGTCATACACGTAATTTATTAAAAAATGTTAATCAGGCATCACCAATAAAACATAATGGTAATAAATTTCATGGCTACACTGAGTATAATATTCAATGGAGATTTAATAGTAAAAGTCGTGGCAGACAGCGCTGCATACTAAATAAAGTTAAGACGGTATTAACCTTAAAATATACTATGCCAAAACTACGCTCAGAGAGCGAAGACGTACACAAAGTATGGAATTCATGGTATCCAAACTTAGAAAAACACGAAAATGGACATGGCTCTTTAGCTGTTGAAGCTGCAAAGGAAATCGACTCTTCATTACGAGCCTTCTCTTCCCGATCCGGTTGTCAAAAGATAAATCAAGAAGCAAATGAACTCGCTTATAAAATTATGGAAAAATTAGATCAAGCTACTAAAAAGTATGATCTGGATACTAATCATGGGGAAACACAGGACGCTTGGTTGTATAGTCACCTTTAATGATATGTAAAATACGACAAAGCTCGACTGTATGGTGTGTGGGCTGTATAATTCGCGGCCTCTTTATCTTGTGTTACTGCCTGTATTAACTCCTCATCACTGAGTGAGTTTGCTTGCTCTTAATTGCTTAGGAATTTATCTTGATCTCAACCGCTAATATCACCATGCAGTTTGGTGCTGAACCTTTATTTGAAAACATTTCCGCTAAATTTGGTAACGGAAATCGTTATGGCCTAATAGGGGCAAACGGCTGCGGTAAATCAACGTTTATGAAAATCCTTAGCGGTGCGCTAACACCTACATCGGGGAATGTTTCAATCACCCCAGGTTTAAAAGTAGGTAACTTAAGCCAAGATCAATTTGCTTTTGAGCAATTCTCTGTCGTTGATACAGTGATCATGGGTGATGTTGCTCTTTGGGAAATTAAGCAAGAGCGTGATCGTATCTATTCATTGCCAGAAATGAGTGAAGCAGAAGGGATGAAAGTTGCTGAACTTGAGAGTATTTTTGCAGAAATGGATGGTTATAGTGCAGAAAGCCGTGCTGGCGATATTTTGTTAAAAGCGGGTATTGAAGAAGAATTCCACTTTGGTTTGATGTCACAAGTTGCACCAGGTTGGAAGTTACGTGTTCTTCTTGCACAGGCATTATTTGCCAACCCAGATATTCTCCTATTGGACGAACCAACCAATAACTTGGACATTCACACGATTAATTGGCTAGAGCATGAACTTAATCAACGTAAGTGCACCATGATTATCATTTCGCATGACCGCTATTTTCTTAACGCGGTATGTACGCATATGGCTGACATTGATTATGGTGAGCTTCGGATCTATCCAGGTAACTATGAGAAATACATTGAAGCTTCATCACTTATTCGTGAACAATTACTTGCTGGAAATGCAAAAAAACAATCAGAGATTGATGAGTTACAAGATTTCGTGAATCGCTTTGGTGCAAATGCCTCAAAAGCAAAACAAGCAAGTTCACGGGCTAAACGCATGGATAAAATTAGCTTGGACGAAGTTAAATCGTCTAGCCGTATGGCTCCTTCATTATATTTTGATGAAGGCAAAAGAATGCATCGCCAAGCATTAATTCTTGAGAACTTTGGTCATGGGTTTGATGGTGACGTATTGTTTGAAGGAGGGGAGCTTATTTTAGAAGCTGGCTCTAAATTGGCTATCATTGGTGAAAACGGGGTGGGGAAATCAACGTTTATCCGCTGTTTAGTCAATCAACTTGAGCCAAATCATGGTGTTATTAAATGGTCTGAAAATGCATCAATAGGCTACTGCCCACAAGATAGCAGCAAGGACTTTGACAATGACTTAACCTTGTTTGATTGGATGTCACAATGGCGTACAGCAAAGCACAATGATTTGATGGTACGAGGAATGCTAGGGCGTTTGTTATTTACCGCAGATGATGCAAACAAAAAAGCTAAAAATTGCTCAGGTGGTGAGAAGAACCGTTTATTGTTTGGTAAATTAATGATGCAAGATGTCAATGTACTGGTTATGGATGAACCTACTAACCATATGGATATGGAAGCCATTGAAGCGCTAAATAATGCATTAAAAGATTTTGAAGGCACGCTCATTTTTGTCAGTCATGACCGTGAGTTTGTGTCATCATTGGCGACGCGTATTATCGATATTCGTGATAAAAAAGTAGTTAATTTTCACGGAACCTTTAATGAGTTTATGGCTAGTCAAGCTGAAGCTGTAAACTAGCCTGAACATAAGAACTGGCGTCAGCCAGTTCTTTAATTATTGCCTGATGGTTTTAGACGTTTAACATAGCGTAAAGTGACAAAGTTTATTATGGCCATTAAAATTGCAATTTCATAACGGCTAAATGCAACTGCAATACCTATTAAACCCATATTCCATATACTTGCTGCCGTAGCTGTACCATAAATTGAACTTTTATTTTTTAAGATTGCGCCACCCCCGATAAAGCCAATTCCGGTAATAATGCCCTCTAACACCTTCGATTCAGCTTCAGATGATGTCAGCACAGACATTCCCACTAATGCATAACCACAAGATGCTACAGCGACTAATGGGAATGTCCTCAGCCCCGCACCATGGTTGGAGCTTTCACGATCAAATGCCATCGGGAGCGAGAGAATATAAGCGATCCCCAGGTGCATTAAATTTTTTACTATTTCATTCCACTGTAAATCTAATTCCATCTTAGCGATTCCAAATAATTATTTAAACTATGAATAGCAAAAATCAAACCAAACTAGTAAGAATTAATATTTTTAATTTTCAATATCTTAAGTGGGTTTAGATGTGAGGTTTTTTAGGGGGTATGAATATTTTACAGGGGTAAATACCTAAATGTAGCGACTACAGTTTATTACAGTTTTTTTGATTACAATGTTTCAGGCGGCACATATAATGCTAGCTATTGGGATTTTATGTATGAAAACAGGAACAATAGGTGATGGTCAAATTATATATAATATTATTCATTAGTTTCACTCTATCTGGTTGTACTTTTGCTGGTGTAGTTCTTGATAGCAGCATTTACAGTAAAGCAGATGAAAACTATGATGCGGATTTAGCATTATCTCACCCAAGTAAACCTCCAAAAAGTTCACATGTAATAAAAGGCGGAGATACGGTTTCGTTTAGTAATTTAGGCTTTGAAGTCGATAGCTACTTAGTTGGTCTTCTAATAGAGCACAATGAACCAGAACTCGTGTGTAAGCAAGTCTCTAAGTCACTGAAAGTCTGCGAGGAAGTTGATCCCAACCTCCCCAAAGAAGATAAAAACATTAACGTTCAAAAAACTGTTGATGAAATAATAGGTGTTCGTCAATAAAGCTACTAATAAAGTAATAACTGTGATCATACCCTGGGTACATGTTGATTTCAGCAGGGTAGTCCTTTTCATTCACAATTTTAAATAAGGCTTCAATTTTTAGTTGTTCAACTAAAAAGTTATCTGCTTCACCTTGATCAATTAGCATAGGCACAAAATGCGCAGATTCTGCGTTATTCATTAGTTCGCAAGTGTCATATTTAGCCCATGTTCGTTTATCATCACCGAGGTACTGACTAAAAGCTTTCTGGCCCCAAGGGCAATTAATCGGGTTAGTTATAGGGCTAAATGCAGATGCACTGATGTAACGATCAGGATTGCGAAGTGCAATCATTAACGCACCATGTCCACCCATTGAATGGCCACTGATTGCTTTTTTATCTGATACAGGGAAGTGTTGCTCAATTAATGCTGGGAGCTCTTCTACAATGTAATCGTACATGTTGTAGTAAGTATTGTAGGGTGCTTGTGTTGCATTAACATAAAACCCTGCACCCTGACCAAAATCATAGCTGTCTTCATCAGGTACATTATCCCCTCGAGGACTGGTGTCAGGTGCTACAATAGCAATGCCCAGCTCAGCTGCTTTTTTAAAGGCCCCTGCTTTTTGCATAAAGTTCTCATCAGTACAGGTTAAACCTGATAACCAATAAAGTACGGGTACTTTATTAGTTTGACTAGCACCGGGAGGTAAAAATACTGCGAAACGCATTTTGCAATGGGTACTAGTTGAGTCATGGCTGTATTGCTTATGCCAGCCACCACTGACTTTAGCTGTTGATATATTATCTAGCATGTTGTCCTCACTAAGATGCCATGAACTAAAGTTCATGGCATCTTATGATAAAGTTATTAGTAGTGAATTACTGTACGAATACTTTTACCTTCGTGCATTAAATCAAAAGCTTCGTTGATACCGTCAAGTGCCATGGTATGCGTGATGAAGTCATTTAAAGCAAACTCACCAGCCATGTAACGCTCAACAATTTCAGGTAACTCAGAGCGGCCTTTCACACCACCAAATGCGCTACCGCGCCATACTCGGCCTGTAACTAATTGGAACGGACGAGTTGATATTTCTTGACCAGCGCCTGCAACACCAATGATCACAGATTCACCCCAGCCCTTATGACAACATTCAAGGGCAGAGCGCATAACATCAACTTTACCGATACATTCAAATGAGAAATCAACACCGCCGTCTGTCATCTCTACAATAACTTCTTGAATAGGCTTATCAAAGTCTTTTGGATTTATTAGATCTGTTGCACCAAGTTTAGTGGCAAGATCAAATTTTGAGGTATTAATATCAATACCAATAATTCTGCTCGCACCTGCCATTTTTGCGCCAATAATTGCTGACAAGCCAATCCCGCCTAAACCAAATATAGCAACGGTGTCTCCAGCTTGTACTTTTGCTGTTTTCGTAACGGCTCCCATACCTGTTGTTACGCCACAGCCTAATAAACAGACTTCTTCAAGTGGTGCTTCTTTATTTACTTTAGCTAGGGATATTTCTGGTAGCACGGTGTATTCAGAGAAAGTGGATGTGCCCATGTAATGATAAATTGGTTGGCCATCTTTATAGAAGCGAGTCGTGCCATCTGGCATAAGGCCTTTGCCTTGAGTTTCGCGCACAGCGGAGCACAAATTTGTTTTACCTGAAGTACACATTTTACATACGCCACACTCTGCAGTGTAAAGTGGTATAACATGATCGCCAACCGCAACGCTTGTAACGTCATCGCCAACAGCATAAACAACACCAGCGCCTTCGTGTCCCAAAATAGTAGGGAAAATACCTTCTGGATCTTCACCTGATAGGGTGAAAGCATCTGTGTGACAAACACCAGTAGCTGTTATTTTTACCATAACTTCGCCTTTTTTAGGCATCATTACGTCCACTTCTTCAATAGAGAGTGGTTGTTTAGGGCCCCAGGCAACCGCGGCTTTTGATTTGATAAATTCTGACATAGTGTGTTCTCTTCCTGATAAATACAAAACGATATAAACAATAGCTTTATTTTATTTGTTTCTCAAACAATGTTAATCTCCAATTTAATAAAACACTTTTACAGTATGGTAATAATGAATCGTTGGGCAGGAATAGATGAATTTATTGCAGTGGGTGAAGAGGGAAGCTTCACTAAAGCAGCCGTTAGTTTAAATGTATCAGTTGCGCATATAAGCCGCCAAGTAACGCAGCTTGAGCATAGGCTTAATTCGCAACTATTAACACGGACAACACGTAGTGTGGTACTAACAAAAGAAGGTGAGGCATTTTTACATCAAATCAAACAATTACAACATGCTATGGATGATGCAACCGCTTTACTGGCACAGCAACAAAGTACGCCAAAGGGTAAAGTTAAATTAACTGCCCCGGTGATGTATGGTGAAACATTTATTATGCCTGTAGTGCATACATTTATGCAGCAATATCCTGATGTAGAAGTTGTAATGTCCTTGAGTAATCAACAAGAAAATTTAGTCGAAGGTGGTTTTGATTTAGCGATTCGCCTTGGTCATCTAAAAGATTCAAGCTTAAAAGCACGGCGTTTAAGTGCGCGACATTTTGTTATTTGTTGCTCGCCGGATTACTTAAATACCTTTGGTGAGCCACATACAGTAACTGAATTAAATAATCACCAATGCTTAATAGGTAACAGTAGTTACTGGCGAGTGTGTGAGCAAGGACGAGACAAACATATTAAAATTGCAGGGCGACTGCAATGTAATAGTGGCTGGGCACTTGCTGATGCGGCAAAGAAGGGGTTAGGTATCGTACAATTACCTAACTATTATATTGAGAAAGATCTAGAGGCGGGTAGTTTAGTGCCCATACTAACTCATTATCAGCCAAAACCCGAGGGGGTATGGGGTGTATACCCACCTCGGCAATTTGTAGCAACGAATGTAAAAGCATTACTCGATCATTTAGTAAATGCTCTCAATTAAATCGTTTCAGCGGTATTTTCATCCATTCTTTTAAGTGCTTTATTAAGTGCTTCAACTCTGCTCTCGCAGAAAGAATCAGTAGGCAACTTATCTTTTATTCTAAGGCGCTTTAATTGATCGCTTGTTTCACTATTTGGTGAATAGATAAACACGTCACAATTAGCTTCTAGTGCATCTGTAATTGCATTTTCAATCGCTAAAGATACTGTCACGTCGAGCATTTGCACCCCGGATAAATCAAGCAGCATTGATTGGTATTCACCAATATGGCGATGTTGTCGCGCTATCGCTTTAGAGACACTGAAAATCATCGGGCCAGATAAATAAAAGAATAATAGCTTGCCCTGTGCTTGATCTAACAGGGCTCTTTCATCATCTGTTAGCGGCACGTCATCATCATCAGCATCACTGATTGCTTTAACATGCTTTGCTTGTTCTCGGCTTAATCGTTCTATTACAATGATGTTTGAGATGAAAACACCTAATCCCACCGCAACAATCAAATCGACGAAGACAGTTAGCATCATCACGCCATACATAATCGACATTTGTAAAATACTGAGTTTGTGCGCGCGCTGTATAAAACTCCAATCTAGAATATTTATACCAACGTACACAGCAATACCGGCTAAAACCGCCATGGGAATGGGTTCTGTTAAGCTACCTGCTACAAATACGACAGCCATTAAGATAAATGCTCGCAAAATGCCAGCTAATGGCGAACGAGCACCGACCTGTACGTTTACGACTGTACCCATTGTTGCACCTGCACCAGGTAATGCGCCAAACAATCCGGCTACCATATTTGCGATGCCTTGGCCTCGTAGCTCTTTATCAGAATCATGTTCTGTTCGCGTCAAACTGTCGCCAATAACAGCAGTAAGCAACGTATCTATGCAGCCTAAAGTACCTAATACTAATGCATCAATAACCATTTCAGTGAATAAATCTGCAGAAAAGGTTGGGAAAATGAAACTTGGTAAACCGCTGGGGATTTCGCCAATACGACGAATACCGTCACTGGAAAAGAATATTATTGATACCAGTGTTACAGCAACAAGGGCAACGAGTTGCGCTGGTACATATTGTCGGTATTTTTGTGGCAGGTAAAACAAAATTGCTAATGTACAGATGCCTAAAAATAATTCAGAAAAGTGTAATGACGTAATTAATTCGGGTAAAGCTGATAATGTACCAATTACGCCGCCACCAGGTGATGAATGACCAAGTAATGGAGCAAGTTGTAATATGATCAAAATAACACCAATACCAGACATAAAGCCTGATATAACGCTATAAGGCATTAAAGTGATGTACTTGCCTAGCTTGAGAGTACCTAGCATTATTTGAAACGCGCCCGCCATCATGACGACGGTAAAACCCATCGCTAAACCTTGTTCAGGGTAGCTTGCTAACATGGTTGTGAGAATAGCTGTCATGATGACAGTCATAGGCCCTGTGGGCTCAGATATTAATGAAGTAGAACCGCCAAACAATGCGGCAAACAAACCAACTAAAATAGCGCCCCACATACCTGCTTCAGCACCCGCACCCGATGCAACGCCAAACGCAAGTGCAAGTGGCAATGATATAATCGCGGTTGTAACACCCCCGAATAAATCACCCTTTAAATTGACATGTTTAAATCGCTGTAAAGACAAAATTGGGCCCTCATCTAGATATTTGGCGCATTTTAACCCAAAACGACTTAATCAAGTATCAGATTTTTAATTATTTTTTACACTTTTGTTCATACCCAAATAAAATTGAATTTGCTAGTATGGCCGCTCTATTAGCATTACGTGTGTCTCTATAACTTATGTTTCAACCTGTTAGCCTATTTATTGGGCTCAGATATAGTCGCTCCTCCAAAGGGAACGCGTTTATCTCATTTATCTCGTTTTTTTCTATTGCCGGCATTGCGATTGGTTTGATGGCGCTTTATACCGTTAGCTCTGTTATGAATGGTTTTGAAAATAATTTAAAATCAAATATGTTGGGCCTCATACCTCATGTTGAGGTGTCATCAGAAGACAAAACACACGACCAAATGCAACGTTTACAGGCTGACATTTTGTCATCTAAATTTGTTAAAAACGTCAGTTTATATCGCCACGGTGAAGCAATATTGCAAACCAACAAAGATTTACATGGTGTTTTATTACAAGGTCTTTACGACGATAACGCCTCGCTTTACAAAATCAGCGACAAAATTGTACAGGGGCAATGGGAACAAGTTTTATCTGTTCGCTACAATATTGCTATCAGTCGATATTTAGCTCGAAAATTAAATATTTCTTTAGGTAACAAGTTACGTGTGATTATGCCTAATGCTAGCACATACACACCACTTGGACGTGTACCAAGCCAACGACTATTTACGGTGGCTGCCATATACGAGACAGGGTCTGAAATTGATATGGGCCTTGCATTTACCAGCGGCGAATCTTTACAGCGTGTTCTTAAACAAGCAAATTCAGTTGCTCCTAATTTAAGTATTTCATTGAAAGACCCTTTTTTAATTGATGATTTTACTGAAAGTACGCACTTATTTAAAAACTTTGAAATAACCGATTGGCGTCAATCTCAAGGCACACTATTTGCTGCCGTTGCAATGGAAAAGCGAATTATGTCGATGTTGTTGGCGCTTATTGTGTTGGTGGCTGTGTTTAATATCGTTTCTGCCTTAACTATGATGGTGAGTGAAAAGCAAAGTGAAGTTGCGATTTTACAGACCTTAGGTTTAACACCGAACCAAGTTCAACATGTATTTATGATTCAAGGATTATACAACGGGCTGATAGGGACCAGCATAGGAGCCGTACTGGGGATATTACTCAGTGCAAATATAAACGAGGTATTATCTGCTATTGGATTAAATGTACTTACAGGTATTCGATTACCCGTGATATTTGATGTTTCAAGTTTAATACTGATTGCACTGGGAAGTATTGTTATGAGTTTTTTAGCGACCTTATACCCGGCAATAAAGGCCGCCAAAGTTAGCCCAGCAGAGGTACTGCGTTATGAATGATTTTGTTATTGAGTGTGAAAAATTAAGTAAATCTTATCAAGATGGTGAGAACCAAGTTGAAGTGTTAAAAGGCGTTAACCTAAGGCTTACTCAAGGTGAAATGCTTGCAATAGTAGGCAGCTCAGGCTCTGGGAAAAGTACCTTACTGCATATCCTTGGTACTTTGGATAGCCAAACTGATGGTATTGCAAAAATTAAAGGACAACGCGTTGCTGATCTTTCACGAAAGGAGCAGGCTAAGTTTAGAAACGAAAATTTAGGTTTCATTTATCAATTTCATCATCTGTTAATGGAATTTAATGCGGTAGAAAATGTTGCAATGCCGCTGTTAATCAAAGGCCATAGTGCTAAAAAAGCCAATACTCAAGCACTCGCCATGTTAGAAAAAGTTGGCTTATCTCATCGTAGTTTACACAAACCCTCCGCGCTTTCAGGCGGAGAAAGACAACGCGTAGCAATTGCGCGTGCTCTTGTAACCAACCCTGCACTGGTATTAGCCGATGAGCCTACGGGGAACCTTGATAAACAAAATGCGATTAAGATTTACGATTTAATTAAAGAGCTCAATAGCACGCTCAATACAAGCTTTGTTGTAGTCACACACGATTTAGAACTAGCTGACAAACTTGGCAAGATTGCCTATTTAGACGAAGGTAAAATTGCAATAAAAGAGAGCAGCCATGTTGCTTAGTGCTTATTTGAGTAAACGATTTCGAACGCAAGCAGGTGCTGGCGAACGACAAAATGGGTTTGTCACATTTATTGCTAAAGCTTCTACCATTGGTATTTTATTAGGTGTGGCAGTGTTAATCGTTGCGTTGTCTGTCATAAATGGCTTTGAGCAACAGTTAGTTCACCGCTTATTGAGTGTAGTGCCGCAAGTTGAATATGTTGCACCGAGTCGACCTATCGAGCAGTGGTCAAGTAAAGTTGAAAACTTACAAAAACAAGCCAGTGTTACCGGCGCAGCTCCTTTCATTAGTGTTAATGGAATGGCGCAGTACAAGAGTGATTTGAAAGCGGTCGAGGTACGGGGAGTAAGTCCTGAGCTTGAAAAAAACGTTTCATCAATAAACCAGTTTATTCAAGGCAAACTAATTGACCAAATAAACACCGAAGAGGTCATACTAGGCTCGCAAATTGTCGAGCAACTGGCGTTACAGCGTGGTGATTCTGTCACATTGTTGATCCCACAAGTAAATCAAACAAGTAATGATATTTTAGCCCCTAAACGTGTAACTTTAACGCTGGTTGGTATTGTTAAAATGGGTGGTCCAATTGACAGCTCGGCAGCATTTATTCACCTTAAAAAAGCGCAGTCTTTACTAGGTTACGATGAACAACAGGTCACTGGATTGAGACTGCAAGTCAATGATGTATTTTATGCCCACCAAATAGCTTTGCGAGTAGGGCAAACCATTCCGGATTATGTGTATATTTCTAGCTGGTTTAGAACGCAAGGAAGCTTGTATCAAGATATTCAAATGGTGCGTACCATTGTCTACATTGTTGTATTTCTTATTATTGCAGTGGCCAGCTTCAATATAGTGTCTTCTTTAGTAATGGAAGTGCGCGAAAAGCAATCTAACATAGCGATACTTAAAACCATGGGCGCTAAAGACAGCACTATTCTAGCTACCTTTGTGATGCAGGGGCTTACGCAAGCCTTTGTTGGGGTTGTTTTAGGCAGTGTTATTGGCATTCTGGTGGCACTGAATATTAGCAGCTTATTTAATTGGCTAAGCCAGCTAGCAGGGGCTAATCCATTACAAGGTGTGTATTTTATAGAGTTTTTACCGAGTAAGTTAGTGTGGCAAGATATTATAGTTACAATCATAGTGACCTTTACGTTGGCTGTTTTAGCCACTATTTATCCTGCGTGGCAAGCCACTAGAGTTGATCCGGCAAAAGTCTTGGGCAATTAATACACCGAGACTGGGCGCCCTTTATGTTTTTTGGCGTTATGTTCCATAAAAATACAGCCCGTACCCGACAAGTAATGCGGGTATTGCCGAGTATAGTGTTGCTATTAATGCAGCTTTGGGGGCCATTGCGATCGCCGGAAAAAGCGCATCTCCATCATTTGATATGGCATTAGCTGCAAGTGCACTAAAGGGAATAATACCTTGTATATACAACGTCGTTACGATTATTTGCGGTCCACAACCAGGTAAAAAACCAATGAATACTGCAATCAAAGGCGCTAAATAGGCAAAGTGTGAAAACCATACTTTTAATTCAATCCCTGTAAACGTTAACAGTATTTCAAATAGCATAAATGAGGCAACAACCCACGCTGTGACAAAGTGAGTATCTTGCAATACTTTGTAGAGCTTAGAAGGAGGCTTTGGAGAGTCTTCTTCGCTGGTTATTTGTTGATAACTTTTTCCTTTGGATGACAAAGCCCAAGTGACTACTGCAAATAAAGCCATGCCAGCTCCAAAAGCGGTTATTGCGTCGTTAGCTGTTATACCAAGTTGATTCAAATCGATATTGAACGCCATAAGCAGCGCAATAATAATGCTGGGCAGCAAAGTAACTTTCCAGATAGACTTACTAAATACAATTGCCTTGTTGTACTGTAAATTACACGTCTGCTGAGTCTTTTTTACTGGCGGCACTAAAAAATCACGGTTGTGTATAATGTTGACTAAATAGCCACTTATTACACCAACAATCAAGCCGATACACATCATTTTGAGTCCATCCAATGGGTGTGTGGCTATTAATAAAAATGCCGCATCTCCCATAGTAGCAGTCAAAACTGCGACTACGGAGCCAAAACTGGCTTGTCCTTTAGTAAACTGTGTCACCACTATAATTGCACCTCCACACCCAGGTAATGCGCCTAGAAAAGCTGCAAAGCTAAGCTCTAACACGGGTGATTTTGCGTTTAAGTAAGCAAGTTCCAGTTGTGGTAGTTTTTCGATTGCAAAATAATAAATAAACAAAGTTGCCGCAACAAATACACTTACTTGGAAAAAAGCATCGCTCATTGCCGCCATTGATATCTGGCGAAGAGGAGGGTAAAGCAAACAAATCAATAAAATGATCGGCAGTAAAAAACGTTTGTTTGAAAAGATAGGCTGTCTATTAAGAGAAGTAAAAATCTTTGGTAATGTGTAAGTAATCATAAGTGCAACCTAAAAATTCTGTAGGTTGCACTTTATAATTAATCTAAATAAAAATCAATATCATTTGGCTCTTTGGAACTCAGACGTTTCATTCCATTTAGGCCATTGAGGCTGTTCAGAGATATCAAAGCCTACTTGATAGAACAATTGTAAGTCTTGAACTGCACCCGATAAATCCCACTCATCGCGGTACCTATCACAAGGTTGATGGTAACAACCACGTAAAACCAAGCTCATACGTTTACGATAATTTGCTGTTTCTTCGTCAAACGCTTCGCTTCCTCCACCAGCATACATGGCAGGTACACCCATGCTTGCAAAAGCAAAGTGATCAGAGCGGTAATATCCACCCGATGATGGTTTAGGATCGCCCGATACAACACGGCCTTGTTTTTTAGCTGCGTTCTCTAAAAGCACATCCATTTCAGATTTTCCGATACCAACAACACTGATATCTTTTACTTTTCCTAATAAATTTAAGCTATCCATATTGATATTAGCCACTGTTTTTGTAGCTGGTATTACAGGGTTAGCTGCGTAATACTTTGAGCCTAAAAGACCTTGTTCCTCAGCCGTAACGGCTAAAAAGGTAATAGAACGGCTAGGGTTTTGCGGTAACATTGAAAATGCTTCAGCTACTTCAATCATGCCACCTGTTCCGGTTGCATTATCGTGAGCGCCATTATAAATTTGATCGCCTTTACGGTTTTTATCTGTGCCAAGGTGATCCCAGTGAGCAGAATAGATAATATGCTCATCCGGTTTTTCGCTGCCTGGTAAAGTAGCGATAAAATTATATGAAATCGAAGTTTTAATGGTGTTTTTAACCGCAACAGAAGCTGTTAAATCACCCATGTCTACGTGATAAGCCCCTTTAGCTGCATTCGCTTTAGCACTGTCAAAATCAAGACCGGCCTTTGTAAACAGCTCTTTTGCTACGTCAGTCGTGACCCAACCTTCAACAGCAACACGGTCCATGTTGTTATTTTCTTTTTGGAACCCAAACTGTTCACCACTCCAAGAATTTTCAACAACAGACCAAGGGTAAGAGGCTGGTGCAGTTTCATGGATTATAATTGCACCAGCAGCACCTTGACGGCTCGCTTCTTCATATTTGTATGTCCAACGACCATAATAGGTCATTGCATCACCGGTGAACAAAGCAGGGTCTTTAGTAGCAAAACCAGGATCATTAACCAGCATTACAACTGTTTTACCTTTTACATCAAGGCCTTCATAGTCATTCCAGTTGTATTCTGGTGCATTTACACCATAACCTACGAACACAAGTTCAGAATCTTTGATTCCTTCGCTTTCGCTGATACGGCTACTGCCCATTACCATGTCTTTCTTATACTGGTAGTCTTTCCCACCAATGGTTAAAACCATGTCAGAGTCAGCTTCAAGTGAAACTAGCGGTACTTCTTGTAAAAAGCTATCGCCGTTACCCGGTTCAAAACCCACTTTTTTGAATTGGTCGGTTAAATAAGCAAGCGTCAGTTCTTCACCTTTAGAAGAAGGGGCTCTGCCACCAAACTCATCTGATGCCAATACTTTAACATGCTCAGCTAATTGCTCAGCATTAATTGATTGGTAGCCTTTTTCAACATCTTCAGAAGTGAGACTTGTTGTTGCACATCCTGCAAGCACAGCACTTGCAAGCAATGTAAGAGAAAAATAACGATTCATAGTCACTCTTTTTTTGTTTTAAGTACAACCAGTATATGAAGAACTATTAAAGAGAACCAGTTTTTGCGGTAAACTGAATAAACATAGTTGTAAAGCAAAAGGTACTCATGAAGCGGTTTACCCCTTATGAGCAATGGCATTGTGAATTAGTAAGCTCAGGTGCATTTGATCATCTCAATAAGTTGTTTAAATTAAATGAACAATCAGATTGGCCTAGTTGTAGTTGGTTTGATGGTTTTTTAAATGCAACAAATGCCAATAATAGACCGATCGTTTTTAAAGAAGATGATTACTTTAGTGCAGAAGAGCGGTATTACGAGCAAATAATTTTTGACACCGGTTTAGTCCCGACACGACAAAAAAATTGGCATGACTTATTCGGTGGTTTTATCTGGTGTTTATTCCCTAAAACGAAATCATTGTTAAATAAACGTCATGTGCAAGAGATAAACTTGCATGGGACGAAACAAAGAAGTAAGCACCGTAATGCGTTAACGCTTTTTGATGAATGTGGCGTTATTCTGGCAGTTACCGATGATATGTGGCCTACACGTTTGCGTAATCATCAGTGGCAAGAAGCATTCGTGGATTTACGAGGTGAGTGGGGTAATAGTATTTCGCCCTTTATGTTTGGTCACGCAAATTATGAAATGCTAACTAAACCGTATATAGGACTAACAGGAAAAGCCTTATTCGTAAAAGTGCCAAGTGACACATTTTGTAAAGATTTAGTTGCACAATATGCGTACCTAGATACTGTGCTTTGTGAGATGATTGAAAATAACGATTGTCTCCAAGATAACAGCCTGTTATCACCTCTACCATTACTTGGTGTGCCAGGTTGGCACGATGATAATAAAAACAGTGAATTCTACAGTAACACTGACTACTTTAGACCTAAACGAAGGATACGCTAATGATTGAAGTCATAGGGCTTAAGAAAAAATTTAAGCTAACTAAGGATCACAAAAAAAATAAAGTGGATAAAGTCGACCCGCGTGAAGATAAAGACTTTTTTCATTCTGTACGTGACGTTAGTTTTAGCTGTTCAAAAGGTGAAGTGCTCGGTCTTTTAGGTCCCAATGGGGCAGGTAAAACGACCACTTTACGAATGATTTCAACTGCACTAAAGCCAGATGAAGGAAGTATTCATATTGCGGATGCAGATATAGTGAAAAAACCTTTACTAGGGCGTAAATCAATAGGTTTTTTGTCTGGTAGTACAGGTCTTTATGGCCGTTTAACCGTTAAAGAAAATATTGAATATTTTGCTAAATTACATGGCATGAATAAAGCTGATATTAAAGAGCGCTGTGAGGAACTGTTTGATTTACTGGATATGCACAGTTTTATTGATAAGCGCGCTGAAAACCTATCAACAGGCATGAAACAAAAAGCAAATATTGCTCGGGCTGTTGTTCATCACCCCGAGGTTGTGGTGCTTGATGAGCCAACAACTGGGCTTGATATTATGACAACCCAAACGGTTATCAAATTTATAAAGGGACTTAAAGAGCAAGGCACGCCAGTTATTTTCTCTACTCACCACTTAGATGAAGTTGCACTGCTTTGTGATCGTGTCGCTGTAATTAATGAAGGTGTAAGTTGCTTTGATGGTAGCTTAGAAGAATTCAAGCAGGCAGGTAATAGCGATGAACTTAATCAAGCATTTATGAATATTTTAATGGAGAAAGCAGATGTTTGAAGTATTTAAAAAGGAACTTAGAGAGCTTTTACGCGATAAAAAAACACTTATATTTATCGTGGCACTCCCGGTGCTTATTTTCCCGCTTTTGTTTGGTGTTATGGCGTTTATGAGCTCACAAGCTGCGCTTGAGGCTGAACAAAAAGTTCACACCTACGCAATTATAAACGGTCATTACGCACAAGAATTCACAGATAAAGTGTTTTACCATAAAAGCTTTGAGCTTTATAAAGGCGAACAAACATTTACTAGCGTTGAAGACCTAACAGCAGCTGTAAAAGCGGGTACTATTGACATGGGTATATACCTTCCCACTGACGCTAAGAAAGCCTTGGATGAGGCTAAGCAAAGTAAATGGGAAGTCGTTTACAATGATGCAAAAGCCATCAACTTTTTGTTTGATAGAGTGTCAGAACTGGCAAATGATTTTGGCAATAAGCTTCAACAACAAAAGCTTTTATCATTTGGTATTAGTGAAGAACAACAGGCTGCGGTTTTAAACCCCATTGAAGTTGTTAAAGTTGATACCGCAGATAAACGTGAGAATCTAGGTGAAAAAATAGGCGGATTTATTCCTTATTTGCTCATCCCTTTAGTATTAATGGGGGCAACGTATCCGGCTATTGATTTAGGTGCAGGCGAAAAGGAGCGGGGTACATTAGAAACTCTGTTACTTACCCCAATTACACGTACTCAGCTTGTGCTAGGTAAGTTTGTTACTTTATTGGCTGCATCTATAGCGACCACCACAATAACCGTGCTCAGTATGGGAGTTTGGATAAGTATCGCAATTACCTTTATTGATTTGGCTGTCATTAAAACGGCGTTTAGTTCACTCAAAGTGATTGATTTGGCATTAATATTTATACTTCTTTTACCTATCGCCGCTATTTTCTCTTCGCTAGCGTTAGCAATTTCAATTTATGCCAGATCGTTCAAAGAAGCGCAGAACTACATGACACCATTAACAATGGGAGTCATATTCCCAATTATTATTGCATTGTTACCAAATGTAGAACTCACAGCAAAAACAGCATTTGTGCCTGTGACTAACGTTGCGCTAGCTATAAAAGAAATCATTAAAGGAACGATAGATTATACATTATTGGGTTTAATATTCTTAGCCACCGTTATTGTGGCAGGTGCGCTACTTGCTTTTTGTGTTAAGTGGTTTAACAAAGAAGAAGTACTGTTCAGGTAACCGTGGCTGAACGCGAATATCGCTATGTGCTAACGAAGATGATATGTGAAGTTTAGGGTGTGTTTACTTTTTAGGTTAAATTTGCAGCAGTCTGTTTGGTGTGGTTATTCCCTCTAAACAGACTCTGCCTAAGGTCGATTTACGCTTTGTTGCCTACATGGATGGTGGTAAGGGGCGTGAGCAGGACGCACAAGCTTTGCTCGGTTTTGACTTAGTCCACTAGGTTACAAACCTCGCGCCGTGATTAAACAGACCCTATTCTAATTTGATTTTAAGTGGTGGTAAGCTCACCACTTAAAATTGAGTAAACAATGAGCCTAAGCCGCTGATTTAGTATCTTGTAGATCAGTAATGTCTGCGGATTCGAGCACAGTTTGTTTTTCTGACCAATGAATTAATTCTATTCGGCCGTTATCATTTTCGACTAGGGCGGTGCAGTTCTCTATCCAATCACCATCATTACAGTAGACAATACCATCGACAACTTTCAGCTGTGGGTGATGTATATGACCACAAATTATGCCATCCACTCCTTGGCGCTTAGCTTCATGAACCGCTGCCTTTTCAAAAGCCTCTATTGCTTCTCTAGCTTTATGGACACGTGCCTTTATCCATGAGGCGAGTGACCAATAGTGTCCACCAAATAGCCGACGAGTTCGATTAGTCCAACGGTTTAAAAATAACAGTAAGTCATAGCCTGCATCACCAACTAGGCTAATAAATTTGTTATACCGTGTAGCAGAGTCAAAATCATCGCCATGGAGCAGTAGAAAGCGTTTGTTTGCCGCTGTGGTGTGAATAAATTGCTGATGAACTTCTACACCAAATAATGTGTTGTTGACATAATAACGAAAAGTTTCATCATGATTACCGGGTATATAAATCACGCGTGTACCCGATTGGGCTTTACGTTGAATGGACGCTAATACTTCATAGTGACTTTGGTGCCAATAAAACTGTCGTTTCATTGACCATAAATCAACAATATCACCGACTAAATAAAGCGTGCCACAATCGATTCGGTTTAAAAAGTCTAATAAGTAATTGGCTTGGCAATCTTTATAACCTAGGTGTACATCCGATATCCATACTGCAGGGTAATACACATTTGACGTATTTTCTTTTTTATCCATTTCAGTTACTCGCGGTGTAATAATTACCACGTTAAATAAATATCATGACGTTAAAACGACACTTTTAATAACTATGCATGACATAAAATAACTAATTTACTCAAAATCAGAACACATTCATCTTATTGTTTAGCCAGTTAATCGTACTCGCCTTTTTATTGATCAATTAGCTGTTACACTGCGTACCATAATGAAAATAATTATTAATTAGGTATTACTTTGAAACATCGTGTTCTTTTATTCATTCTTATTGGTATTTTAAGTAGCCTGAGCAAGCACGCTGTAGCTGCCAATGTCATCGTTAAAGCGGTTGAAATGGAACGTGCAAAAGAACAGGTTCAGGCTGTGGGTAATACAGAAGCAATCCGCTCTGTCATTTTATACCCGGCCGTAGGGGACCGTGTGACTGCGGTGCATTTTAAGCCGGGTGATAAAGTAACAGCAGGCCAAGTATTGTTGGAGCTTGATTCTCGCAGACAAAAAGCGGCACTTGAAGAGGCTAAAATCAAATTAGCTGACAGCCAGAGAATTCAAAAGCGCTTAATGCAAAGCCACGCTAAAGGCGCTGTTCCGCAAAGCGATTTAGATGATGCTAAAACAGTGACACAGCTTGCTAAAGTTACCTTAACTCAAGCTGAGACAGAGTATGAAGATCGGCAAGTTCGAGCTCCATTTGACGGTGTGATGGGACTGACTGATATTGAAGTGGGAGATAGAATCACGTCACAAACCGCTATTGCAAGTATTGATGACACACAATCTCTATATATTAATTTTGATGCCCCTGAATCTGCAATTCAAATGTTACGCAATGACGCCAGTGTATCGGTTATCCCGTGGCAAGGTAGTAAAAAGGTCAATGCTGAAATTGCGTACCTAGATTCAAGAATAAACCCGCAAACACGTACCATGCGTGTAAAAGCTAAGTTAAATAACGAAAATAATGCTTACATTCCAGGAATGAGTTTTAGGGTTTACATTGAAGTTTTAGGTAATAATTATGCAGCAGTACCTGAAGCTGCATTACTCTGGGGCGCGACCGGTCCTTATGTATGGGTTAGTAAGGACAATAAAGCAACCCGAGTCGATGTTAAAATACAGCAACGCCTTGCAGGTAGGTTGTTAGTGTCAGGTGGTCTGGATGAAAATGACACCTTGGTAGTAGAAGGTGTGCAAAGACTGCGTCCACAGCAAGAGCTCACTTTTTTATCACCTATAGCTAGTTCTAAGGAGTAGGTATGAAACAGCAACCGCTGATGCAAGATTTGCCATCGATGGCAATCCGTAGACCTATCCTTATTGTTGTTCTGAATCTATTAATCATTATCGCGGGTATTGCAGCAATCGCAGGTGTCGAAGTGCGAGAACTACCTGACGTGGATCAACCCCGAATTACTGTTTCAGCGTCTTTCCCAGGTGGTTCACCAGAAACTGTCGACACTGAAGTGACCAGTAAACTAGAAGGTGCTGTTGCTCGCGTAAGTGGCGTTAAAACAATTCGTGCTCAAAGTGAAGAGGGCAACGCGCGAATAGTTGTGCAATTTAGACCCGGTATTAATTTAGATGATGCAGCTAACGAAACGCGTGAATCTGTAGCGCGTGTGCAGCGCGAATTACCAGAAGAAGTTGAACGAGTATCAATCATTAAAGCAGATAATGATGCTGAAGCTGTTGTCTCGTTAACAGTATCAAGTAATAGCATTGCACTTGAGGAATTAACTGAACTGGTTGAAGTAGATTTAGCGCCGCAATTTTTAACCATTCCAGGTGTTGCTGATGTTCGCTTAAATGGAGATCGTCAACGTGTATTGCGAGTAAGATTAGATCCTCTTAAATTAGCCAGCTTTAACCTAACAGTCCCTGATGTTGCACAAGTACTTAGTCAAGCTCCGTTTGATGTGCCGGCAGGGAGTTTAAAGTCAACAGATCAGCAAGTTATTGTGCGTGCTGATGCAACATCTATTACAGCGGAGCAAGTGAGCGATATGATAATACGTGATAACACACGTATAGGTGATATTTCCGCAGTATACTTCGGTCCTGCAGATCCGCGTTCGATGGTACGCTTAAATGGCCAACCTGTGATTGGTATGGAAGTTATTCGCCAAGCACAATCTAATACTATCGAGATATCAGATGAAGTACTTAACCTACTTGATAAAATGAGAACTCGTTTTCCTGAACTAGAATTTACATTAACCTCTGATGATGCCCAATTTATTCGTAGTTCTGTCGATGAAGTTATTAGCTCTCTTATTTTAACTATTCTATTGGTTATCGTTACGTTGTGGGTGTTTATTGGCTCTTGGCGCGCAACTTTGGTACCTGCATTTGCTATCCCTGTGGCGTTAGTTGGCTCTCTTGCGTTGATATGGGCACTTGGTTTTTCAATTAATATATTAACCTTACTGGCATTGGTATTAGCAACCGGTTTAATCGTTGATGATGCAATTGTTGTGAGTGAGAATATTCAGCGACAACGAGGGCTTGGGTTAGGCAGACGTGCAGCAGCTGTTATAGGTACTCGTGAAGTGTTTTTTGCTGTTATAGCGACCACTGCCGTGTTAGCAGCAGTATTTATACCTATTGCTTTTTTACCTTCAACAGCAGGGCGGTTGTTTAGAGAGTTTGGCGGGGTTTTAGCCGGTGCAGTTATTATCTCTAGTTTCGTGGCGTTATCTTTAGTGCCCGCGCTGACTTCAAAACTAAAATTAAAACAAGGCGGTTGGCATCCTTTTGCAAAACTAGGCCATTGGCTAGCAGGTGTTTATACTAAAACAATCCACTGGGTGCTTGATCATGCTTGGGTAACACTCATTACGTGCTTACTGGTGGCAGGTGGCTCTGGTGCGCTGTATTTTAATTTGGAAAATGAACTTCTTCCAACTGAAGACAGAGGTAAAATACGTATATTTTCCCGTGGACCTGATGGTGTCGGGCTTAACTTTATGGATAGGCAAGCCATAAAAATGGAAGATATACTTCTGCCATTTGTTGAAAGTGGTGAAATAGAATCTATTTACACTGTGGTAGGTCAATGGGATCCGAACATTGTTTTTATTACAGTACCACTCAAGCATTGGGACGAACGCCATTTCACACAACAAGAAATCATCAATAAAATTCGTGGTCCGCTGACGGGTATACCTGGTGCTCCCGCATACCCTAATGGTTCAAATAGTTTAAACCTTCGTGGTCAAGGTGGCGGTATAGAATTGGCTTTACTAGGCCAAGATTATAAGCAGATATTTTCTGCCGCTCAGGATTTTGCAGCAAAAGTTGAACAGCAAATCCCAGGTGTTGGTTCTGTGCGTGTATCTTATCAGCCATCGCAACCTCAGCTACGTGTAAATATCGACAGACGCCGAGCTGATGAATTAGGTGTTTCATTAAACGATATAGCGATTACTCTCCGTGCTGCTATTAATGGTGATGATGTGGCAGATTTAAATATTGGCGATCAATCTATCCCAATTATGCTGCAATCACAGAACCAAACAATTCGCGATCCCAGCGATCTTGCTAACCTTTATGTAAGCGCTAATAATGGACAGTTGGTGCCTCTGAGTAGTGTCGCTAAAATAACAGAGGAGGGCGTGGCAGCCGAATTAGAAAGACATGCTCAACGTCGTGCTATTGAACTCAGTATGGAATTACCAGAATCGATGACTATAGCATCACTTGTAATTCAACTTCGTGATATATCCCAACAAACTTTACCTGATGGGATAACGTTAGCTTTTAAAGGTGAAGCCCTTACCTTTGAAGAAACGTCTAACGAAGTCTTTATGACCTATATATTGGCATTTTTAATTGTGTTTTTAGTGCTAGCAGCACAGTTTGAAAATGTGAACAGTGCAATTGTTGTTATGATAACAGTCCCATTTGGAATTACTTCCGCCATTTTAGCACTTTATTTAACGGGTACTTCGTTAAATATCTACTCTCAAATTGGACTCGTCATGCTAATTGGCTTGATTGCTAAAAATGCGATTTTACTTGTTGAGTTTGCTGACCAATTACGTGATCAAGGTCTTAGCGTACGAAAAGCCGTTGAGCAGTCAGCGTTGGTTCGATTACGTCCGATTACGATGACATTGATATCAACCCTATTAGGTGCATTGCCACTTATCTTGTCAACAGGGGCTGGTGCAGAAGCGAGAAACGCCATTGGGTGGGTTGTTTTCGGTGGTCTTGGGTTAGCGGTATTATTCACCCTTTATCTGACTCCTGTTATCTATCTTGGTTTGGCGCGTTTTACTAAACCTCGTGGCGATGAAACTAATCAACTTGCACAAGAGCTAGAGCAAGCTTGATCTATCAGGGTCTGTTGACCTTTACGGATTAAAATTTGTTTAAAATAGGGGCGGTTTAATCGCGCTGCGAGGTTTGTAACATAGTGGGCTGAGTCAAAACCGAGCTACAAAGCGTAAATCGCCCCTAGGCTAAACCCGAAGGGCAGCGCCTTTTTACCATTGATTCTGCATTATCGCCTATTTATGGGGAATACCACACCACATAGGCGCTGCCTGCCTAAATACCAAACAGACTACTGCAAATTTAACCTTGAAAGGTAAACAGACCCGAAATATTTTTAACGGCTATTTTTTGTAAAAATAGTCGTTAAGGCTCACAATAGATGTAAAGCACTCAGTAGGATTAGTTTATGCAGGCCGAACATGTTGATATAGCCACGTTTCTTCGTGAACATGCACCATTTGATGAATTACCTGACGATGCATTAAATCAACTTTCAGGTGAAATAGAAGTTGCTTACTATCGTTCAGGTAGCCCAATTTTAAATTTGGGTGATGACATTAATGATTTATATATAATTCGCAGCGGGTCGGTTGAAATCTATCGACGTGATGGAGAGTTATATAATCGTTTGACCGTCGGTGGAATCTTCGGCCAAATGGGATTATTAATGAACCGCAAAGTTCGTTACCCTGCAAAGGCTCTTGAAGATACTTTAGTGTATTGTATTGATGTGTCGGTATTTAATAAGTACTGCGATAAATATGAAGTGTTTGCTGATTTCTTTGAAGCGAGTGGCACAGTTAGATTGCACCAAGCCATTGTAGAGCAGGCTGATAGCAATGACTTAACAACAGCTAAAGTTAAATCTCTTCTTCATCGTGAAGCTGTTACCGTTGCAAAAGATGCCAGTATTCAAACAGTAGCGCAAATTATGACAAGCGAGTCAGTGTCATCTGTTCTAGTAACCGACTGTGATAAACTCGTAAGTGATGATCCTGAAGACGATGATGGTCAAGTAGTTGGGATAATTACTGATAGGGACTTAAGGACTAAAGTAATTGCACAAGGCAAAAGCTTTACCCTCACTGCACAATCAATTATGCAAACTGACTTAATCCTACTTGATAGCAACGCCTATATATTTGAGGCGGTACTAGCCATGCTCAGGGATAATATTCATCATCTTCCCGTTGTGGTTAAGAAAAAGCCCATTGGTGTTATTTCGTTATCCGACGTTCTACGTTATGAATCACAAAGCAGTTTGTTGCTAGTACGTGGCATCCTTGCTCAGCAATCGGTTGAAGACTTAGCTTATTATGCACGCCAGCTGCCTAATGTTTTTGTACGTATGGTGAATGAAGATGCAAATTCACATATGATTGGCACTGCAATGGCGGTAATAGGGCGCACGTTTAAGCAGCGGTTATTAGTATTAGCTGAAGAAAAGTATGGCCCACCTCCTATTCCTTACTGCTTTATAGCATTAGGATCTATGGCTCGCGATGAACAACTCATCGTAACAGATCAAGACAATGCACTCATATTAGATAACAGTTTTGATGAGTCGTTGCATAATGAATACTTTCAAAAACTGGCGGATTTTGTCTGTGACGGATTAGCGCAATGTGGTTATACGTATTGCGACGGTGAGATCATGGCTTCGTTTAAAAAGTGGCGCTTAACAAAATCCCAGTGGCAAGCACAGTTTGCCCAATGGATTGCAGAGCCTAAACCTCAAGCCTTACTAAATAGTTCAATTTTCTTTGACTTAGATGGCGTATATGGGAAGTTAAAATGGGCAGATGAATTAAAACGGTTTATTTCTCAACAAGGGCGAAAAAACAAACGTTTTCTTGTCAATATGGCGCATAATGCCCGAAACAGAACCCCTCCACTTGGTTTTTTTAAAGACTTTGTGCTTGAGCATAACGGCCAACATAAACGTTCTATGAACTTAAAACGACGTGGTACAGCACCGCTATCAGATGTGATACGTGTGCATGCATTGGCTATCGGTTCTAGAAAGCAGAATTCTTTTGAGCGACTTGAAGATATTATTGAGTCTAAATTACTTCCGCAAGGAAAAGCGCAAGACTTAAGAGATGCACTGGAGTACATTGCTATGATCCGTATTAGGCATCAAGCGTGGCAAATTGAGCAGCTCAATGAACAACCCGATAATGACTTAGAACCCCATCTGCTATCACCATTTGAGCAACGAAATCTAAAAGAGGCCTTTGCAATTTTGGATAAAGCACAGAATTTTCTTAAATTTAAGTACTCTACAAATGTGTCTATTAAATAGTGAAGGAGGTTAAATGCTAAGCTGGCCCAATCGTTATAAGCAGCTACTAAATCAATGCAAAACAAAACCGGTTCATGATTTTTATCAGCGCGTTGTAGACAAGCCATCAATGCCAATTGGCGAAGTACCTATGGTTGCGCTTGATTTTGAAACGACGGGTTTAGATTATTTAAATAATGATATTGTCAGTGTTGGATTAGTGCCATTTAATACTCAGCGTATTCGGTGTCGCGACAGCCAGCAATGGTTGGTAAAGCCCAGACAAACTTTGGCTGAAGACTCAATAGTAATCCATGGCATTACACACTCTGAGGTAAATCAGGCCCCTGATTTTTCCGAAATTATAACGCCCTTACTCACTGCTTTATCAGGCAAGGTAATTGTGGTTCACTTTGCTGCCGTTGAACGGCATTTTCTTTACCATGCCTTAAAAGAGCGTTTAAATGAAGGACTTGAGTTTGCGGTTATTGATACAATGGAATTGGAAAAAAGGGCACTAAAAGCACGACAAGGTCTATTAGGAAGAGTACTAAATCAAAAGCTTGATTCAGTGAGGTTAGCGGATTCGCGTTCACGATATTCTTTACCCGCTTATAACAACCACAATGCATTAACGGATGCCTTGGCTACAGCAGAGTTATTACAAGCTCAGTTGGCCTATCACTATCGCATTGACACACCGCTAAGTGATTTATGGGTATAAAAAAACGCCGCAATCAATGCGGCGTTCTTATTTGTAAATGTTACTTAGCTTCTCGGTTCTGTCTTTAAACCCATTAATAAGCTAACACACATTAATAACAGCACAACGGTAAATGGCAGACCAGTAGACACAGCGCCAGCTTGTAAAGCTTCCATAGCCTGAGTGCCTCCTACCCAAAGCAAGGTGGCCGCAATTGCACCTTCAACAGATGCCCAAAATATACGCTGTGGTACAGGCGCATCAACTTTACCACCTGCTGTAATCGAGTCTATTACAAGTGAGCCTGAATCCGAAGAAGTAATAAAAAATACCAAAACCAAAACAACCGCAGTAAATGAAAGTAGCTTGGCCATAGGAAGTTCATCAAACATTTCAAACATAGCAAGAGGCACTTGCGTTAAACCGTCAGTACCTAGCTTACCAATGCCACTGACAACTTGATCGATGGCAATACCGCCATAAATCGACATCCACAATATGGTGACTAAAGTTGGGATTAGTAACACAGCTGTTAAAAACTCTCTAATAGTACGTCCTTCAGACACACGAGCGATAAACATACCAACAAACGGTGACCACGATATCCACCAAGCCCAGTAAAATACAGTCCAACCATGCATCCAGGTTTCATCTTCACGCCCATGAGGATTACTCAGTGGAATGATATTCTCAACATAGCCCATTACGGTGGTAGGAATATTGCCAACAGCAGCTGCGAAACCAACAAGACATACAAAAGTCATTAATATAAATGCGATCAGCATGTTCACATTACTTAGAAGCTTCACACCGCCATCAATACCACGGACAACAGAAATAACAGCCAGTAGTGTGACAACAGCAATAACCAGTATTTGTAAACCAACACCAGACTCCAAGCCGAAAACATGGTTAATACCAGCTGACGCCTGTTGTGCACCTAGTCCAAGTGAAGTAGCTAAGCCAAATAAAGTTGCTAATACTGCTAAAATATCAATGATATGACCTGGCCAACCCCATGTTTTATCCCCAAGTATTGGATAGAAAATTGATCTAATAGACAGAGGTAAACCTTTATTGTAAGTAAAAAAGGCAAGTGATAATGCAACAACAGCATAAATTGCCCATGGGTGTAAGCCCCAATGGAACATAGTTGCACCCATCGCTAGCTTTGCAGCTTCAGGGGTATTGGGTGTGACGTTTAAAGGTGTTTCATACCAACCAGTAAAATAGGCAACAGGTTCAGCAACGCCCCAAAACATTAAACCTATACCCATGCCGGCTGCAAACAGCATTGCCATCCACGATAAGCGAGAGTGAGTTGGGCGTGCATTAACACCGCCTAGTCTAATTTTGCCGTAGGGGGAAAGAATGAGTCCTATACAAAACAATAGAAATATATTGGCAGACCACATTAAAAAACTATCAAAATGATTAATAATATCGAATTTAATGCCATCTAAAGTGGATTTTGCAGTTTGTGGATCACTGACTAAAACAGCGATTAAGAAAATTAGAATTAAACCTGCGCTTGTTCCAAAAACCGGGTTATGAACATCAAACCCCCATTTTTGCACATTATCCTGACCGACAGTGTAATCAGTATTATCAATGCTATATTTGTCATGATTATCGCTCATGAAAAACCTCATTTGTTTATTTTGATTTGTATTAAGCTAAATTTGGCATTAAATTTAAAGTATGGTTTGTATACGAACCATTTACTAAAAAGAACAAACTAGAATAAGTGTAGAAGTTTACTCATCAATGTAAATAATTTAACCTTAAAATCATAATTTATATTAATTATTACTCTTAGAGCTTACAGGAGTAGGTTAAATTTGTCATGGGGAGGGCAAAAATAAAAGATAAATAAAAATATCAGATACTTTTCAAATGATAATTTGCTTAGTGTTGAGAATATTTTTGTTTTGGAAAGGCTAAAATAACCACATATTTAAATTTATAAATAACAAGGGCTAGCAAAATATTAATGTTAGCAGAAAATTAAGACCGTACAATGCACAAGTTTGTACAGTCTTTATAAAATTTATTGAGAGCTAAAGTTACTTAGTATAAGCATCATTGTGAATACCCGCGGCTCGCCCAGATGGATCAGCATTATTTTGAAACGATGCATCCCAAGCTAGTGCTTCAGGTGTTGAACAAGCGACTGACTTACCATGTGGTACGCACTTAGCTGCAGCATCCCCCGGGAAGTGAGACTCAAAAATTGAGCGATAAAAATACGCTTCTTTAGAATCAGGTGTATTTATAGGGTATTTAAATTTCGCATTCGCTAAATCTTGATCACTTACTTGCTCAGCTACATAGTCCTTTAAAGTGTCAATCCAGCTGTAACCAACCCCATCAGAGAACTGCTCTTTTTGACGCCATAAAACTTCATCGGGCAAATAGCCGTCAAAACCTTCGCGTAAAATGTGTTTTTCAATTTTTCCGTCTTTACACATTTTGGCTTCAGGGTTGGTACGCATTGCCACATCAATAAATTCTTTATCCAAAAATGGCACACGTGCTTCAACACCCCATGCCGCCATAGATTTGTTAGCGCGTAGACAATCAAACATGTGTAACTTGGACACTTTACGATTAAGTTCTTCATGGAACTCTTGTGCATTTGGCGCTTTATGAAAGTATAAGTATCCACCGAATAATTCGTCAGCACCTTCACCAGAGAGCACCATTTTTATTCCCATGGCTTTAATTTGTCGCGCCATTAAATACATCGGTGTTGAAGCCCGAATTGTTGTTACATCATATGTCTCTATGTGATAAATCACTTCTTTTAGAGCGTCTATTCCTTCTTGTATTGTGAAATGAATAGGGTGGTGCACGGTTCCAATCATATCAGCGACCTTTTGGGCCGCGGCTAAGTCAGGTGATCCTTCAAGACCGACTGAAAATGAATGTAATTTAGGCCACCAAGCGTCACTTTCGTCATTATCTTCAATTCGTTTTGCAGCAAAGCGTTGTGTAATTGCAGAGATGACTGATGAATCAAGACCACCAGAGAGTAAAACACCATAGGGCACATCACACATTAATTGGCGCTTAACGGCTGCCTCTAATGCGCCCTTTACATCTTCTGCTTTAGCATCATTGTTTTTCACGGCATCAAAAGTTTGCCAATCACGTGCGTAATATGGGCGTAACTCACCGTCTTTACTGTATAAGTAATGACCCGGTGGAAACTCTTCGATGTGTTTACAAATAGGTGAAAGTGCTTTTAATTCAGACGCAACATAGAAATTTCCATGTTCATCATGCCCTGTATAAAGCGGGATGATGCCAATATGGTCCCGGCCAATAAGGTATGCATCATTTTCTTCATCGTATAAGCAAAAAGCAAATATGCCATTTAGATCGTCTAAAAACTCAGGGCCTTTTTCTTTGTAAAGCGCCAATATAACTTCGCAATCTGATTGTGTTTGAAAAGTAAAATCAGTCTTTAAGTCAGCTGCCAGTTCTTTATGGTTATAGATTTCCCCGTTAACAGCGAGAATATTTGTTTTTTCTAGGTTGTATAATGGTTGTGCGCCACTGCTTACACCAACAATTGCTAAGCGTTCATGCACTAAAATAGCTTTATCAGATGAGTACACGCCGGACCAATCTGGTCCGCGGTGACGTAATAACTTCGACATTTCAATTGCTTGACTACGCAACTGTGTGGCATCAGACTTAATGTCTAATACACCAAAAATTGAACACATAGTAACTCCTCATTCCTATCATGTGTGCGCTTAAAACAGATTTATTTTATACGCGAACCTTTGTTTTATCAGAAATAAATAACTAAGTCACATAGCTTTTACAATATTTTTAGAATAATTTATGCACCACTATATTTGTTAATGCACTAAAGAGGGGAATTATCTTTATTGTGGCCAGTGATGAGCCTATTTTATGAACGGCAAGCCAATTATACCCAAGCCACCTCAAGATGCAGAATTCAGCGTTTCACAGGGGCTTAATATCAAGGCGTTACTTTACAGGAATGGCACTCCCTTTTAAGAAGTAACAACGATGAGAGTAAGTTCCTGTGAAGCGCCCAGAGGGTTGGTTTAAAAGCGATTTATACTGCGTTATTGATTTTAACAATAGAACCACTATTACTTGCAATCATTGCCTTGCCTATATCGCTTTTAATTCCAACTGAAACAGCATCTTGAGGTGGTTTGGGTATATATGGGTATTTAATTCATTATTATGCTGCGTAAGCGCACCAAGGTGGTGCGCATTAATAAAAATTTAATAGGCGTTATTTAATGCGATAGCTAGCTGTGCAAAGTGTGCTGTCATTTTCTTTTGTGCTTTAATTGCTGTGCTCATATCGACGTATTCGAAGCGGATGCTATCACCTGGTTTTAGTTGAGCAAAGTGATGCAAATCTGCATTAATGATAGTGCCAAGTAGGGGGTAACCCCCTGTTGTTTGTGCATCGTTCAGCAAAACAATCGGCTCACCATTTGGTGGCAATTGGATAGAGCCGGGGTTAACAGCAAGTGATGGAAGAGAGTGACTATGAGACAACGTTGAATTTTCATTTGAAAGCCTGACACCCATTCGATTGCTTTGTGGTTTCACACACCAGCTTATTTCACAAAATGAGCGTAATGCATGTTCAGTTAATAAGTCAGCATGAATACTTGAGTGAACGCGAATAACATTTCGCTTTGGTGGTAATATTCCTCCTCTTTTAGGCCAATCTTTATAATATGGTTGGATTTGAATGTTATCACCTTGTTTGAGCGCTTGACCATTTGTACCACCAAACCCTGCCGCCAAGTCAGTTGAGCGAGAGCCCATTACAGGTTCACATAAGACGCCGCCTTTTACGCCAACATAGGCTCTAAAACCATTTCGAGCAGTCTTAAAGGATAAAGTTTGTCCTTGCTTAACAGCATACGTCCAGCCAGGGTAGACTGGTTTGTCGTCTAATTGAGCCTGCATGTCCGTACCTATTAAAGCGATGACGGTATCACATTTAAATAGTAACTTTGCAAGACCCAGTGTAATTTCTATCACAGCATCATCTATGTCGTTTTTCAGCAAGGTGTTTGCCATTTTTGCTGCGAATGGGTCGATTGCACCTGACTGCGATACTCCGATATGTCGAAAACCAAATCGACCTTGGTCTTGAATACTCATTAATAAACCAGGTTTCAATACTTCTATCATGACAACGCCTCATCGGATATGAATTGTAATGTATCACCGGGTGCTATCGCACACGGAGGAGCTTTTTGCCAATCGAATAAACTAAAATCAGTGTGACCAATGATATGCCAACCACCAGGTGAATCAGCTGGGTAAATTCCTGTTTGATCAGCGCCTATAGCCACAGAGCCTTTAGGCACATGCGTTCTTGGTTCAGAACGACGAGGTGTATGAAGCTCACTAGGTAAGCCGTGTATGTAAGTAAAACCAGGCTTAAAACCCAAAAATAAAACGTGGTAAGTAACACTGGTGTGTAATTCGATTACTCGCTGGGTTGATATACCGTGATGCTCAGCAATAAACTCAAGATCTGCCCCGGTACTACCGCCATATTGAGTGATAATTTTATGATGAGTGCCTTTATTTTCTTCAATGTCTGTTGTTTCCCACCAAAGTAATAACTTTTCTTGCCATTGGTTACTATCATCTGAATTAGCCAAGTATAAAGTTAATGAGTTCATAGCTGGAACAATATCAATGAAAGCAGCGGTTGCTTTGCATCGCTTTACTAAAGCCCATATCTTCTTTTGCACGGATAAAAGGGGATCTTTTAGATGGGTGGCATCTAAAAACAGAGTATGGGAACTGGTAGCAGTGATTTTAACATTTTGCTGAAAATTCATTACGTTGATACTGTAATTATTCATACTGCTAAACTAGCACAATAAAGACAATATGTTTACAGGAATAAAAGTTGAACAACAGGAGGGCAGTTAAACACGCTAATTAAAGCATGCACCATTTGAACTAATGATGCATGCTTTTGTACCCAAGCTTGCTCAAGATGCAGAGTTCAGCGTTTTTCAGGGCTCAATATTAAGGCGCTACTTTGCAATAATGGCAATTCTTTTTTACAAGGGAACACCCATTATTTGCAATCAAGGCTTTGCCTAAATCACTTTTAATTCAACTGATATTCGCATCTTGATGCTGTTTGGGTATATTAGTTATTTAATAACCATTCAGATAATAAACGAACGCCAAAGCCAGTACCACCGGGTGAAATTTCTCCTTTGCCTTTGGTTGCTAACGCATTTCCAGCAATATCGATATGGACCCAACGCGTTTCACCGGCAAAATGTTCTAAAAAGCTAGCTGCTGTTGTAGCACCAGGACCGCTAGAGCCTATGTTTTTAAGGTCAGCTATGTCTGAACTTAATGCATCTTTATAGCCTAAAGGTAAACGCCATACGTTTTCATTTACTGCTTTACCAGCAAATGTCAGTTCAGAGATAAGTGAATCATCATCAGAGAATATTGCTGCATAGTCATTGCCAACAGCTCTAATTTTAGAGCCGGTAAGTGTTGCTACGTCAATCATGATTTCTGGTCTGAAGTGCTTTCTTGCATACCACATAGCATCACTTAACACTAAACGACCTTCAGCGTCTGTATTTACAATTTCAACGCTTAAACCTTCTGCTGTGCGAACAACATCGCCAGGGGCTACAGCAAATTGTGATACCATGTTAGCAGCCATGCCCATTACAGCAACCACGTTTTTATCGGCTTTCGCCAATGCCATTGCTTTTACTGTACCTAGAACAGCAGCCGCGCCTGCCATGTCAGATTTCATTCTGGCAATAGATGCGCCTGTTTTTATACTGTAACCACCCGAGTCAAACGTAATACCTTTACCAACCAACGCAATAGGGCTGTCATTTGAACCTTTGTAATGAGCAACAACTAAACGTGCACCTTGTTGGCTACCACGGCCAACAGCTTCAAGCGCTCCCATGCCTAACTTTTTCAATTCTTTAGGTTCTAGCACCGAGACTGTTACGCCAAGACTTTGTAGTTCTTTTGCTGCATTGGCAAAATCTACAGGGGTCATTTCAGTGGCTACTTCAGAGGTCAAATCACGCGCTAAAAAAACACCTTCTTGGATACTTTGTAAAATAGAGTATTGGGTACGGGTTTTATCGGTATCAGCAACGTCAAAAGCATAGCTTATAGTGGCAGTGTTTGGCTCTTCTTTATATTTTTCAAAACGGTGATCTCTTAAATTAGCACCGTGAGCAAAGTTTGCAGCTAGCTGTGCATTATTAGAAGCACCTTTTACGTCATCAAATATAACACTGGCTGAATTTACTTTATTTGCTAAAAGTTTTGCGTGAACATCACCACCTAATTTTGCTATTGCTGCTTTATCAAGTTTCTCAATTTCACCTGTACCAACAACCAAAATACGTTCATGCTGACTACCTTTAGGGGCAATTACGTCTAATACTTCACCTACTTTTCCTTTGTAGCCTTTAACGTCAACAGTATGAGCAAGAAGTTCATTTAATTGTTTATCTACCGCTCTGAATTGTACGTTATCGCCATCTTGGCTAAAAAATACAACAACGGTTTGTGCTGAACTATCAATTTCTGTTGAAAACTTAAACTTTGCTGCACTTACTTGCGTACTAACTGCGAGTGCAAGAGTTAAAGCTGAAGTTTTTAATATATTTTTCATGATCACACCAATATAAAATAAAAGTGCTTTTTACCTTATTTCGGTCTTTATATTAAGTTTTTCACGGTGAAGCTTTGATATAAAGCGACGAGTATAGATTTATTGTAAAAAGTATTTAGCAGCTTTAATGAAATTATTTAATTACTTATTTGGTCTATTTGAGTAGTTGTGGTTTAAGGAGCTAAATATTATGGGCAAGATGACAAAGTTAATTCTGTGTACATCTTTAATAACAGTGAGCTTAACGGGGTATGCTTTAAACGCAAAAAATGACAGTCCAATGCAAGCGAGCATGCATGTACAAACGTTAGTTTTGGGCTCGGGCTGTTTTTGGGGGGCGGAAAAACGATACGAAGCTTTACCTGGTGTTGTCAATGCTGTATCTGGTTATGCAGATGGCAGCGGCTTTAAAGCGACCTATAGAAATATAACGGCTCCATCTAGACGTTTTAGTGAAAATAACTATGCTGAAGTTGTTCAAGTTACATACAATACAAACCGAATATCGACTGAAACACTGCTCAAAAAATATTTTGAAAGTCACGATCCAACTCAACTAAATCGTCAAGGTAATGACATTGGCACCCAATATCGTTCAACTATTCTGACGAGCAATGAAGAGCAACGTGAGCTTGCAAATAAGTTAAAACAGGAATATCAAACTTACCTGTCTAAAGCCGGCTATGGCGATATAAAAACCATAATTAAACCTTTAGATACCTTCTATAAAGCTGAATCTTACCATCAAGACTATATTGCTAAAAACCCAGATGGGTATTGCCCAGATCATTCGACGGGAGTGGTGTTTAACAAAGCAGATAAAGCAAAAATAGATAATAGTGCGCTGTTAATAGGCAAGCAGATAGTGATTATTGATTCAAATGACTACTGTCCTTATTGTGAAAAACTTAAAAAAGAAGTAACTAATGATTACAAAGGCACTATTGCAATCACATACCGCAAAGCAGACGAACTAGATAAGTTATCTATTTCATCACCTACTTGGGCTACACCAACGTTGATTTTTTTAGAAGATGGTAAAGAGGTTTTCTCACACCAAGGTTTTATTAACAGACTCGATTTTTATAAAGTATTAGGCGCTTTTAAGCTAGGTGATAGCGAGGCCTATAAAGTGGCTTTTAATTCACGCACAGACAGCCCATTTTGTAAGCAATATGATATTTTTAAAAATACGCCGGATGGCCAATTTGTTGATAAGCTCAGTGGTGAACCTTTATTCGATACCCAAGATAGATTCAAATCAGGCACCGGTTGGTTATCTTTTACACACCCAGTAAAAGGTTCAGTCACAGAACACGAAGATAATAGCTATGGTATGCAAAGAATAGAAATCAGATCTAAATCAAGTGGTATTCATCTAGGGCATTTATTCCCAAAAGAAGGGCCAAATAATCAGGATAGGTACTGCATTAATGCCACTGTATTAGAATTTATACCTCGGTAAATTTAATAATTTAAGTTACGTTAATAACAGACAAATGAACCTGGTTCTTTCTTTGCCAGGTACATTTTGTCGTCAGCTTGTTTTATGATTGCGTCAGAATCTAAGCTTTTACCAGGCATAACACCAGAAACCCCCATACTCAATGCATATTTAGGGTAGCTATTAGTAAACTGCTCAATGATACGATTACAAATAATCTCAGTTTGTTCGATGGCACAATCAGGTAAAATAATACAAAATTCATCTCCACCGTAACGACAGGCAAGGTCGACTTCTCTAATGCAGCTTGTCAATACATTAGCAATAAACTTAAGTACCTCGTTGCCTTTTAAATGACCTTCAAGATCGTTGATCTCTTTAAAGTTATCAACATCAATGTAAATAAAGGATAAATTACTATCGCGCCTTTTAGCAACGGCAAGCTCTCTTCTTAGCACATCCTGCATAGCACGGTGGTTATAAATGCGGGTAAGTGGATCTAAGCGTGTTTGCTCTTCTAATTGCAAGGTTCGCTCAGCTACTTTCATCTCAAGACTTTTCGCGTATTGTTCAGTCTTTCTTTTTGCTGACTCAATTTCACCCAGTAGGCTTCCAATATAGGTATCGAATACGAGTGTTGTATCAAAATAAAATAAATTTTCTAGTGTAGTTAATGTACTTTCCAATTTAGAGGGGTCGTTAATATTATTTTTTAATACAGCAACTATTAATTCTTTAAGCGTTTTTACTGCTGAAAGATACAGTTTTGGTTCAACACCTATGCGTTTGTGGACCATGCCTATGCGTAACCGGTTATTAACGTAGTTACTGTCGTAACTCCCAGAAAACAGGTCAATGACGTATTTACGTTGTGCATTTCTTAGCCGCGTAAGTGTTTCCGCATCACCAATGAGTAAAGATATTTCATCAATTTCAGTTTGTTTTTCATAAAAATCATCAACTATTAAATCGATATTATCTTCAATGAGTTGTTTATGCTGAGCTATTTGTGAAAGGGAAGATTTAGTTAAGCTTAGTAACTCCATCCTATTGGCAATTTCAAGGTCGCTGATCTGCATTTGTTCAAGTAGCGTGGTATCAGTTCTACTCATGCGTTGCTCCGCAGATGTCAGAAGACAATATTTGGGCTATTTTCAACTTTATTCCCTCAAATTGATTGGTAACACAACAAATTTAGTTATCAATAGATAGCGCTGCTTAATACCTAACTAAATTAAATACTAGGATAAAAGTTAAAGAAGTAAAGTATTCTCTAAGAGTAACTTATTGAACTGTCATAATTTAAGATGTTTAAAGGTATCTAATATCCATTTTATGAATAATTCTAACGAAGCATTTGATTCACTTGGTTCATGCTGGACTAAGTAGTATTTATCTTTTGTTTTTAAAGGAAGGTCCGTAAAACTAAATAGCCATTGCTCTTCAAACCATGTCTGGCTAATAGGTAATGGGATAAGTGCAATTCCCATACCTTGCTGAGCTGCGCGTGCAACACCAAACATACTGTCTATTTGAATAATTTGTTTAGGAGCAAAATCTTCAATGCCGGCATGTTCTGCCCATTGGTGCCAAGCCCAAGGGCGTGCTTTATGCAATATTAACGGCACTTCATTGAGTGCTTGAAAGGGGGCATCATTCCATGCTTCCCAGTTTTGTTTATTACATGCCGGTGAATATGATAATGAAAACAGTTCGTGTACAACACCTTCAATTGGCTTAGAGGATGATAGAACAATTGATAAGTCACTTTGTTTAGTCAGCTCTTTGCGCGTTTTCATGGTGTTTAATTGCAAATTTGTATTTGGGTGTTCAGTGGTCCATTCACTGAGTTTTGGCATTAATAGTTCACTGGCAAAAAACTCAGGTAAGGTAATACTAATATTTACATTTTCTTGTAGCTGACTGAATTCCGTTATGGTCTTTTCGAGTGCTTTAATCAAAGGTGAAACAGAATCATAAAAGTTTTTCCCTGCAGATGTTAACCGGATTGAACGTGTTTGACGCTCAAAAAGCTCAATACCTAGCTGCTCTTCCAATTGTTTAATCTGATGGCTCACAGCGGATGGCGTTAGGTAAAGCTGGTTAGCGGCTTCTTTAAAGCTTAACGTTCTTGCCGCAAAACAAAATGAACGTAACCCTCTGATAGGTGTTTGCATAGTCGATGTTAGTAATTCTCAATAAGGTTAGTTAAGCAATAAATAACCCAATTTGCAAAGACTTAGCTTTTTTAGTTAGTTAACAGGTTAATTTTTGCTTTTATTAGTAAAAAATGAACATATTGCGGTTATTAAAAATACAATAACCAGTGTTACTCTTTTTTAATCGCCACTTTAGCTACTTAACCTGAACTCTGGTTAAG